>JAQVZQ010000140.1 GCA_028708095.1 Dysgonamonadaceae bacterium | reverse complement strand
TCATGATTTGTTTTTTATGATAATTAATTATGGTTTAATTTTAAGTCTCCTCTAATATCTATATCTTAAACCAAGATATGCCGTATTTGTTTAATCTTATACTCCATTATACTAGTACATTGATAAAATTTTGAAAGAAGATTTCAGAATAAAGAATGAGGCTAAAGCCCTTGCACTTTTTTTATCTTTATTGTCAGTCAGATAAATCTGACTGCAATAGAGAGCATCTATAAAAACATTAATTATCAGATTAATAACAAGTTACAAGCTTTATTAAAACATCTTTTTATTGCTTTGGCTTTAGCCAACTGAAAAGAAATCGCTTGAAATTCTTTTGCTTTAGCACCATTATGGGACTAAACTCACACAGACTTGCTTTTTCACAATCAATTTAAGCCATTAAGAAAAATTGAAATTGCAAAAGTTTTATTGAAATTATTATGGGCAAAATTATGCCGCTTTTTGTTGGCAAAAAAATAATCCTCCCAATCTTTTTCAAACGGCAAGCAAACTTAGTTATTATTTTTCACTGTTGTCCGATAAAAATCTGATTATCTTATGTAAAACACTGCATAAGAAGCGAATATGTATAAAATAAAAAAGAGAGGCTTGGTTTTGGTTTTTTTAAAAAATATTGCTTTTCCGCAATTTATTTCACATCCATAAAGGGTGTAAATTGCTGAAAATCAATTCATCCTTTAGGATTGAGGAAAAAATTGATAGAAGCAATTTACGCCAAAACAATACTTTCTTATTTTATCGGACAATAGTTATTATTTTTCTAGATACAGTTGATGAAAAGCAACTAAATAACTGAGTGACTTAATCCCTTATCTCAATATTACCATCCATATTGGAATAAGAGCTATAATAATAGCAGCAGTTGTTTGCCAATAATAATTAGTCACAAATAATCCACACAATACAAGCAATGCATCATCGATATTTGAATCAATTTGACCACTGGTAGATGAACCTGAGTATTGTATTTTGATGCCTTCTGAATTATAAATACTCCATTTTGTATTCCAAAAATTATCATACTTCCAATTCATCGTTTTATTATCAACTAATATTGTAGCTTTGGTCATCCAATTATTATATGTTATTTTTCCAATAACTTTATTCTCCAAACTATCAACAATTTCAGCATGCTGCTTAAAGAAGCCCTTTGTCTTAAATGTAAATTCTTTGCCAAATAATTGACCCTCTGCCGTTTGAGACAACATCTTCTCTTTTAGTTTTCCAATCTGTCGTCCATCCGAATAGAACCTGTACGAATTTGAGAAAAAATTCTTTTTCCATATAAGCTTAGTTCGCATAATCGGCTTTTTTTTAAGTATTCATTTTTCTCTTCAATATTTATTTCTAATTAATTTCAGTTTTACAGTCTTTACAATAATAATCTAGCTTTAAATTTCCCATTGGAAAAGCTGACAGTAATGCAATAATAATATTGAAAATCTTAAACCCCTTTCTTTTTCCTAATCCCAAACCAATATTTTGAGAACCACAATTAGGACAATTCAACTCCATTTTACTTGGTTCTATTTTATATTTTAAAATTTCTCTTGCTTTTTTACTGTCTCTTTCATTTATCATTAGCTGAATTCCAGAACCCAACATGTTGTTGCATAAAGGCATTAAATTTACAAAATTCTCATTTGTCAAAAAACAGTCTATTCCTTCGTTTAGCAATCGACCTTTTAAAATATGAGCTTCTGCCAAACTTTCACTGGTTATTAAGATTACTGTTTTCATGATATATTTTCAATAAATATCACCTTCATTAATTTCTATTTTTGATAAGCTAATTAGAAATAAACAGGCCTCCTTGAAAAATGATTTAGGGATATTTGTTTCGAAAACCTTAAATTGATTGTTTGTTTTCTTCTCCAATATCCACGAAGCACCATCGCACATGGGCGTATTTATCCTTTTGGGGAGATTATCAAATTCAGCCTTGTTTAATAATTCAATAAATGAACTCCATTCAGATATTGATACAACTATTTTTTTTGATACAATTAATTTTGCTTCATCACTTTCCCCAAGCCCTATTTCCTTATAAAACAATTGAATAATATCCCCTCTTTTTTCAAGCCTAATACAAACTGGATTATGAAAAGACCTAAACCAAGTAAACCTGTATATTTCTGCACTATCCTTTATAACCATTTGATAAAGGCAGGGTTCATTCATTATTTCCAATCTCGATTTGATATATTCTACATAATCATAAGAAGATTCTATTTGAGACAAATAATCTGCACTCAAATTATACTCCCATTTATCAGGCAAATTGACAAAATACCAAGAAGGGAAATAACAATTTTCAGAAATTCCCATAAGAGAATCAAGTTTCTTGCCTGTTGAAACTTTTTTAAAGGCTTCAATTTGTTTAGTTGGAAAAAATAAAAAATCTCTATATCGTTCGCTAAGATCTTCTAATTTATGAAAATACAATAAAGCACTATCTTCGGGATGAATAATTACGGACTTTCTCTTTCCTACAGTATCAATTGTAATATAAGTTGAATCTTTATGTTCAAAGTTTACAACCTCAATTTCTCGAATAGAATTATAAAAATATGGACGAATAAAATCTCTATAAAACAAGGAAGCCAATCGGTAAACAACATCACGACTGTTATTATCAATTTCCAAGGCCTTATTCAAATATTCTAACTTTTTAGTAGTATAAAGACTGTCGTTCAAGTAATCAACTTCTAAGTGTAATAAGTCGACTCGTAATAAATAAGGTTCAATTTTATCTGGGAATTTCTTGATTAAGTTATTAAAAAAAACAGATGCCGAATCAATTTTTCTATCATCGTAATATCTTAAAATATAATAGATAGCACTATAGTTAAATGAATCCTTTTCTAATAAAAGTCTCGCTTTATCAATTTTAGCTCCTCGTTCTTCTGAAGAATGACTCCATGATAAATCATATTCAAGTTCATTAATCGTTTGTCCATAAATTGAGAATATGGATGTCGAAAAAATCATTAAAATAAAACAAAAAATCATTTTAATAAATCTTAAATGAGTATTCCGACAAAAGTGTTTAGCCGTTCTCCTCAAAAGTTTGCAACTTTTCATAGGAAGAATTTACTAGACAAAATTAATAAACATTTTGAGCATTGCAAATTTATATTTTATATTGGCTTGCGGCAATCGGGTGCTGATGTCCAAATAAGCCGGAGCTTTTTACTTGTTTAGCCTGAGAAGAAAAAAGTTATTTCTATAATAAGCGATAATATTTACTGAGTTCAAGTTGTAAATGCAGCTTTTGTGTTGACCCAAAATCTCCCATTAAAAAACCAAACCATAAATTTAGCAGATTAAGTTTGAAATGATAACTGTGTAGTCCATTTGGATGGATACCATTGCTTACTCTTTTTCACCAAGTTTCATTGGAGGAAGGTTGTTGTCTAGGACATCTATTATCTCTTTTGCAATGCCGCAGTCGGGGCTTTTATTTATGCTTTTATGGCTTATTTTAATATGGACCAAGCAGTATTGCAACTATTGAATATTTTATAATCCCATCAAGTGTTGCCAAACAATTTGAATAGTTCGTAGAATTTCCTTGATACACTTTTTTTCCATCCACCGTTAACAAACAATTCGAGTAAGTTGCTAGATTGCCTTCATATATTTTTCCATTACTTATTGTGTAAAGGCAATCTGAATAGTTGGTGGAGTTGCGTTTGTAAATTTTATCGCCGTGAATAGTATATAGACATTTAGAATAGCTATTGGAATTGCCTTGATATACTTTGTTCCCGCCGATAGTGTATAAACAATTTGAATAACTAGTGGAGTTTCCACTGTATATTTTATTATCACTAATGGTAAAAAGACAATTCGAATAACTGGTAGAATTACCTTTATATACCTTGTTTTGTGCATTCACAAAACCAAAAGTCAGACACAAACTCGCTATTATAATAAAATGTTTCATTTTCTTCAATTTCAAACTGTTCCTAATCTTCTGTATTGCCTAATTATTTATTTTTTAAATGGGTTCATGGTCTCCACTAGTATATTTATTACTTTGGGCGTTTTTAGCCTGTCTCTGTTTGCTATGGCTGTCTAACTCGATCAATATTTCATAACTTAATTATGATTTATAGAATGTTACGTCCTTTTTTCTCAAAACACAAACAAAGATAATTAATAATTCCAATTTGCAAATTGATGAAAAGTGACTGGGTGCCTTTTATTTAAGTTTAGCAGTATCTTGCAATCTATTGCTAAAATTTCATTTGCAGCCTGCACGAAATTATCAGACAAAATCCAAAGTTCTAATTTCTCAACATTAGCTTCTGGTAATAGCGAGGAATTATTTATTGTCCTTAACTTTTAGCATATAAATTGCTAAAAAAATCGACCCAATAAAACATATTGCCGAAGCTGTTGGATAGGTTTCAGCTGCCGAACCGCCTTGGTCAAAGACAAATAAACCTCTTAGAAATGCTGCAACGATGCTTGCATAAATAATTATCTCTATTGTTTTTTTCATTGATGTTTGTTTTTATTGGGGAGTATTAAACTATTTCTGATCATTTTTTCGTTCATTTGTATTGAGTTTTCTGTCACTTTTCGATGAACGCCAATCAATTCACGCAAGGGAATCTTCCCTTCACCTGGTTCTTCTTGTTAACATATCGCAAAAATACTAAATTTCAAGGATAAATCAATGTTGAATGTTAAAACAAAATCGGATTGTCTTAAACTACAATTTTGTTCAACTATTTAGGGGGGTGAAAACAATATTATATAACCCATAAATAACATCACATATATGAAAAAAAGCACATGTTATTTCAAAATTATAAAAAACAATTAAAAAACAAATCATCTTAAGACACTATTAATCAAAAACATATGTAATTTAAAAAAAATAGTTTTTTGATCATTTTACAGCTTAGTTGTGAATATTTTATTACTTTAGCAAAAAAATGAATCTTTTATTTTCCTAACAAATTAACAAAACTATGAAAACATCAAAAAATATCATCGCAATAGTTCTATTAATGATGATGTATTCCTGTGCAAATCAGGGAAGCAAAGCAGAAGAGGAAAGTCAGCAAATTACGTTTACGCTGAATAGCATTAATGAAATCAACCTAGAACTTGCTGCAAATGCCGAAAATACAGCAGTTAAAATAATGAGTGGAAATGAAGAATCTACTAGCTTTGAAGTAGGTTCGGAATTGACACAGATAAAATACATACCAAAAGACAAACGTGTAAGCATATACGGCAACATAAGCACGCTAGATTGTAGCCGAAATGGAATAATGAGCTTGGATATCAGTAACAATACAGTTTTAAAAGAACTTAATTGTGGAATAAATGAATTAAGCAGTTTAAACACTAGCAAGAATATTGCTTTAACAAAGCTAAATTGTGACTACAACAAACTGACTAGCCTAGATTTGAGCAACAATACCTCTTTAAAAACACTTTCTTACAGAGTGAATCAGTTGGAAAACATAAATATTAGCAAAAATAAAGCTTTGGTTGAACTTGATTGTTGTGGGAATGGTGTTAGCCATTTAGATGTTAGCAAAAATAGTGCATTGGAATATTTAATTTGCTCTTCAAATAAACTTAAAAGTCTTGATATTAGTAAAAATAGATCTTTAACAAGTTTGGTTTGTGGCGATAACAATGAATTAAACAATTTAAATTTAAGCAATAAAGTTTTAAATTACATTGATTGTTCAGGGTCTTCAATAAACTTTTTAAATACATTATTTAACTCTTTGCCCGACAGAAATGGCATGGAAAAGGGCATAATTTCTTTGATGGAATATGATTCTGAAAACATTATAGACTCACACAAAAACATAGCTGAAGAAAAAAACTGGGAAATAAGATTTGAGCACTAGATGTTCTCTAATATTTAATTAGTGGTTGCAATATAACACAGAGTTTTCAGGTACTAATTAGAGTATTTAATTTTTTAATTTTTCTTTCATTGTTTTTGAATGTAAAACTATTATTTGCCCAACTTTATCGGACAACAATTATTATAAATAAAAACAAATTGATTATTTCTAATCACTGTTGTCCTATAAAAATCTGATTATCTTATGTAATACCAATACTTATTTCAAATTAGTGGCTTAACCCCCTTTAAGTCGAATAAATTGTAAAAATCTGTTGCAAAACAGATGAGACAAAACCATGGATTTATTTCAAGCTGTGCTTCACGTTTACCCTCGTTTTTTTCGGGGCTGGGTTCTGCAAAACGCTTGAAGGTCTATATAATGCGTGTAGTGTTCATTTGCTTCTTTCATAATAGGGTTCTACATGAATTCCAATATGTGATTGATTGCCAAACTTGTATCTCAATGATTTTTCAATTTGGGTCGCGATTTGATGAGATAACTCAACTGTCAATTCTTTATCCACTTTAATGTGAACTTCAATCGCATAAATGTCTCCTATTTTTCTTGTTTTTAAATTATGAAACCCTTTGACACCTGATGTTTCTTTAATTATTTCTATTATTTCATTTTCAGTTTCTTCAGAAAGTGAACTTTCCAATAGCTCTTTTATACTTGGATTTGCAATTTCCCATGCTACTTTCAAAATAAAGAAACTGACTATTATTCCTGCTATTGGGTCTAAAACGCGCCACTTTTCCCCCAATAGAATTGCACCTGAAATACCTATTGCTGTACCTATCGATGAGAATGCATCAGATCGATGATGCCATGCATTTGCAACCATAGCATGACTATTTACTTTCACTCCAATTGTTTTTGTATACCAGTATAATCCCTCTTTTGTGATTATTGAAATCAATGCAGCATAAAGAGCGATATAACCAGGTTGTTCTATTACTATACCATTAATTGAATCAATTACTTTGTTTGCGCTAGTCCATAAAATACCTCCGCCTACAATCATCAATGCAAAACTAATTAACATCGTTGCAAATGTTTCATACTTTCCATGTCCATATTGATGATTTTTGTCTCGCTCTTTACCTGATACTTTAATAAAAACCAATACAATTATATCTGTCACCAAATCCGATAAAGAATGAACCCCATCCGCAATCATTGCAGAGCTTTTTCCAACAATTCCAGCAATTATTTTTCCAACTGCTAGTACTAAGTTTACAACAGAACCAATCAAGGTTACATTTCTTATTGTCTTTGTTCTAGTAGTACTGTTCATAAATACTTGATTATAATATTTGAGTTCAGATCTTGCTTTACATTACACACAAGGGGCTAGTATAAGTTTAGTGTGGTTTTCGAAGACGTATTTTCATTTTATTCAAAATTTTATTACGTGACGAGATGTTCCATTTAGCAATAAATCCCGCATTACGTTTATACAATGTTGGATGTTCGTTATTCATTTTCCGCGTACTTAATTATTAATTCATCCTCTGAATCAAATATTGTTAATGCGTATTTCATTCTATCAAATTTTCCAATATTATCTATATTTCCCTCAATGAAATAAGTGTTGTTTATTTTAACGGCTTGCCTTGGATTTCCTTCTTTTGGATTTTTTGTCAGAGTGATTCGTTCTGCCAAGTCTGTAGTGAAAAATGTTTCTGGCTGCAAGTCAAATAATTGCTTAAATACTTCAACATACAACTTTGATACTTGATTAACCTCTATCTTTTGGTCATAGAAGATTGCGTATTCTAACTTTTTAAATTTAGGGTCTTCAGCTTCAAAAATATTTACTTCATTATTTTCATCTCTATCATCTATTTCTATTGCTGGAATCTTCCAAATATTCAGAAATCGTTCAGCTAATCTATCAAAACGATTTTCTATTTCCGTTTTATCCCACTTATCAAGGGTTGACAAATATTTATTTAACCATAATCGACTGTCCTTGTATCCCGCTTTTTCTATATCTCTTTTATATATAAATGGTTTATTTCCAAGCTTACCATTGTTTCCTGACAGTGTTAAGTTTCCAATTGTATTTAGGTATGTTTCTTTAACTAAATTATACTCATCCGCCCCTAAGTCAACTTTCCATTTTGGGTCTGGATTTTGTGGAAAAATATGTTCAATAGTTATATCAGTATTACCATCAATTATTACTGGTTCTTTATTTTCGAAATTTTCTAAACGTTCTAAAAGATAAGTTCTATTTTTTGACTTTATATTATAAACGTCTTTTAGCTTTAAACTATCAATGACTTCTTTGTTTTTTGGGAATCGCTGTGAGCCTGGTCTTTGGAGTAGCCATTTTTGCAAACTTATCAAATAATCCTCTCTATCTATTTTTTCATAAAGAGTCATAAATATTTTATTTAATGCGTTAGTTGGCAATCCTACAATAAATCTTCGCCACGTAAATGATTGAACAAAGTCTAATACATTTATAAAGGTCGCCTTGTCGATTATGCCTTCTGAATAATCTTCGTAAACTTTCATTAAAAAAGGATAGGCAACATTTATTTCAAGTCGATTTATATATTCAAGTTGTAAGCGTATGTCTTTGTCAGCTTCGTTTTTTGGGTTTAAAAGTTTGTTGTAATACTTTACAAGTGCTTTTAGCGGTAAAAGATTCTTCTCTAATTCATCAAGATTACTAGTTGGAAATTTAGCTTTAAACTCCAAATAGACCTTGCTTTTGTTTGGTATTTTATTGTTGACTAATGTAAGGTAATCCCTAATAAAGTCAGATACTTTACTCGTGTTTAAAGACTCGTCTTTCGCGAGCTTCTCAATAATTTCCCAGTAATTATTATAGATTTTATTCTGATCTCTTCGGCTAATGCCCATTAGAATATAATTCCTAATTAAGTCAGCTTGAGATAGTTCAAGTCCTGTTGAGTTTAAACTTTCGAAAATCCTTTGTGGATCGTCTTTTTCTCGATCAAGAGAAATCTCAACAAACATTAGTTTAGACAGGCCGTTTAGTACAAACTCATAGTTATCTTCTGTTATTCGACTATTGAAGTAGTTGAAGTTGTCAATGACTTTAGAAAAGTCGGAAAACTCTTCGTCAGTGTCGCTACGCAACAAATACTTTATCGCACGGTCATTGTTTTCCGTTGGACGCAATTTTAATTTTTCTTCTTCGGGTGCAAATTTATTGATGAGATAAGTCTCACTTATTTCATTAACAAGTGCTTCGTTATTCATTTCGATTGCTAAGCGATAAAGTGCTATGTATATTAAAGTCAAGGTAGTTAAACGTTGTTGTCCATCAATAATGGTCAATTCCTTGATTCGTGATGAAGTGTAAACGTCATCGTGAACGTAAACAATGCTACCAATAAAGTGTGCGTTCATCTTTTTGCTTGATCCTACTTCAAGAATATCATCTAAAAGTTGTTTGCATTGACTTGTAGACCAATCATAGTTTCTTTGATAAACAGGGATTACAAATTGTGTTGTATTTGAAGATA
>JAQVZQ010000139.1 GCA_028708095.1 Dysgonamonadaceae bacterium | reverse complement strand
ATAGGCCTTTTTTAATTCTGATGGGCTCTTAATATGTTTATCAATAAAATCTAATACTAGGTCTTCTCTTGTATCTGAATTAAAGCACTTTAAAATTTTATCTAAAGCCCAAAGAGGTTTAGTTTCTAAAAAACGATCAAAATGATGTAAAAATTTATCTATCACTTCATCGGCTCCATTATTAAAAATATCTTTAGCCACTAAATTACTGAACGATTCAAATTTAGGGAAAATTTGGGAATAATATAGATCAGACTGCTGTTTATTTTCAATCATCCTATCAGCGACAAAAGACGGCAAAGTTTTAAAACTATAATAATCACGATCTCTATAAAAACTATCTAAAACCTGAAGCTTATTCAGAACCAACAGGGCATCAGAATCAAGATCATGTTTTTCAAGTTTATATTTGTTAGCGCTTGTATTTTTATTATATTCATTTTTATTTGATAAATAACTTTTAGCCGCCTTATAAAAAGCCTCCTTTCGGTAATCATTAACAGCAACATCAAGTATGTCCTCATGATCTACGTCCTGTTCTTTTTTATATTGCAATTCCGAGTTTTTCTGAATTTCCGAAGTGCCAAGGCTTAATAATAGCAGGTGATTATAATAGCAGCTATCAACCGTGGCTTTTCCACTCAATAAATCATTTTCGGCTTTAGCAGTTAATAATTCTTTTAAATCAAAAACATCTTTCTCCGGATTTTGAATTGGACTAATTCCATTTTGTGATCGCCAATCCATTAATTCTTGCAACCATTCCTGGACAATATCTTCCGCTTTTTTCTCTTGACCGATTTTTTTAAAATAATGACTAAAAAACTCCGCTGATAAGCCAAGTTCTTTATCAATGTTTTGCCAATATTCAATTTTATTTTCTTTTTTGATTTGTTCAAATTTCATATTTTATCCAGTAAAATCTTATCTTTACTTTACCAATAATTTAGCCATTTGTAAATCAAAACAAGGGCACTCTAATTAAGAGCGCCCTTGCTAAAAACCTGCTAATTTGGCTAATTTTCTATTCCCATAAAGGTGTTAGCACCTATCTAGGAATCGAACCCTAAAATGCTCGGCATTCGGGTCATTTTGCACAGAAATGTCCACGCACTGTATAGTGGACGAGTTAAGAAATTGTTTTGTTGAGAATCAAAGCATTGCTATTTTACCAAAATTAGTTAACTGAATGTCTAAATAAAGGTCAATTCTTATATTCTACAACTTTAATCATATCTTCAAATTCATTTCTTGTCTGACTATAGCAATATTCTAAAGATAAATCTGCTCTCATTAAATTAAACTTTATTACATCAACTTTTTCAATTCTTTTTCTTTTAAATTTCTTACCAGATACTGGATTAACAAGCTCAATTATCACTTTTGGAGTTAAGGCTAAATAATGTGTTCTACTTAAAAAATCAGCACCCCAAAAACCAGAACGCTTTGGCACCATTTCAGATATTGGAGTATCAGATGTAATAAAACTATAACCAGCAGGGGCAAAATAAGCTCTCCAATTTTTAGCAAAAAATAAATTAGAGAAACCTTCCATATTTTTTAAAAATAATAAATGATGTTTATTTGAAAATTTTAAATCATAGTCACCAGATATAAGTAAGTCTTTGTATAATTTAATGTCTTCATCTCTTATAGAATTGTCTCCTCGCTTTTTTATAGTTTCTTTTAAATACTTTTCAAAATCACCATCGGACGCTCTTAGCTTGTTCATCTTTTTTAAAGCATCATTATTCATCTTATTAACATTTTCTCTAAAATATTTACTCCTAATCCACAGCATACTCATAAAACATGCGGCGTAGTACATGTCCTTTTCTTCTATATGACTATTATTTAAAACCTTTTCTATAAAAATATTATATTTTGGTGCAATTTTATCCTCTAAAACCTTAAACAAATCTTCTATTTCTTGGCTAATATCGTCACACTTACCCGTCTCTAATCCATAAAAATAATTCTCGTAGCAAACACTCCCGAAAGGTCTCGCGCTACCAATTCTGCGTTTATCTAAGTCTAAAACCTCAACAAACCCTTTTTCATTGGCAAAGCGTTTTAAATAAAATTTCGGCACAAAATGTTGTTTTGCGGTAATTTGTTTATTAACCTCTCCCATACTAATAAAACTTATAACAAAATTCTACATACAATCTCTTAAAGACTTTCCTATTCTTTCAATAACCCCAACAACCAAAGCATTCCCCATTATAAATGCTCTTGTAATATCAGGAGCTCCTGCTGTATGGTTTTTGGGGAACATATTTAACTGCTCAAGTTCTATTGGTGTTAATCTTCTCAATCTTCCTGATTTAGTTCTAATTACATGTTTAAATCTTGATGGAGAAGCTCCTCCTTCACCAGTAACTATAGTTCTTGATGGTTTATCAAGAGCATCAGGAAAAACCATGCCACCTTCAGAATAAAAATATTTAAAACCATCTTTTGACTCTCTTTCTTCTTTTTTACCACCTTTTAAATATTCCCATTTCTTTAAATACGAGTCTTTAATAAAGAACTCCTCAGGAACATCTTTTTCATCAATTATAAAATCTCCTAACACAGAATATCTGTCTTTATAATCAGCTTCTACTTTAGCAGTAAAAACCTGTCCGTTAATCATAACGCCTGAGTTTTCAAAAGGACTTTTGGATGGCATATCCTTAGAAAACTTATTAGAAACAAAAACTGGATCTAAACCCACCTCTACTTCATTAACTTTAATATTATCAGTTTTTACCTTAAATGCTTTTGCTATAACTCCATCTTTAATTATCCAATCTTTTTTATCTTTGCACTTTGATATAGACTTCCAAATTGAAGTATTTTTTTTGTATCCTAAGATATAGACCCTTCTTCTCCTTTGAGGAAAGCCGTAATCAGCTGCATTTATAATCCTCCATTCAACCGCATATCCTAAGCTTGCCAAAGAAGATAGCATAATAGCAAAATCTCTTCCTCTCTGTTTGGCTGGAGATTTTAATAATCTATCTACATTTTCTAAGAACAAAAATTTTGGAGCATTTCTACCCTTCTTTAAAAGTATATTATAAATTGACCACCAAAGAACTCCCTTTTTGCCCGCAAGACCGTCTGCCTGACTCAAAGTTCTTGCGACAGAATAATCCTGACAAGGAAAGCCGCCAACCAATAAATCATGATGAGGAATGTCTTTGAATTTCTTATCTACAACGACTTGAATATCTTCACAGGAATGATTTTTATCTCCAAAACGAGAAATATAAATATCAGAGGCATATTGCCTCTTTGCCCCTGGCTCCCATTGACTACTCCAAGATATCTCATATTTAGTTGTCTTGTTTCCAGCTTTTTCTAAACCTAATCTAAAACCACCAACACCAGCAAAAAGCTCAACAACTCTAATTTTTTTCATAACTTTAGTAAAAAAATAACTATACCTATAGTATAGCATATTAAAAAAAATCGATCAACACCCTATAATCCAAGGGATTCCTTGATATAATTTGCATGAATCCAAAAACATTTTTTCGTCTCCATGGTTCCATGAGGAGTTTCTATTTTATCCTCTCTATTTCTTCCATGAGGTCTAACATGAACAATTTTACTGTCTGAAACTTTTGGCAAACTATCATATTTTCCCGATTGAATCATCTCCTTATTTAATTCCCATATTCTTTGAGCCTCCTCCATATCAAAAGCAGGAAAATTCCAAAACTTCCAGCCTTGAAAACTAATACTCTTACCCTCTTTATCTTTCTTAAAAATAACAAACAAAAATCTCTTTTCTTCGAATAACCTGTAAAGGTCTGAATGCTCCCAATCCTGATTTACAATTTCTCTATAGTCAAAATGAGGAAAAGAAATTGACTCTTTAAGATTACCATTATTTTCAAGAGTTATAACTCTTAATTTGACATTAGCTTTTTCAAATTCTTCAATTTTACTATTTGAACCGCTAATCATAAAATTAGCTAAAGTTCTTTTGTATTGTTTTTGCTTTTTATTTATAACTAATCCTAATTCTTCAATTATTTCATTATCTGTTTTTCCTATAAACCTTTCTAACTTATCTTTAATTTTTTCATCAATAGTTTTGTTCTCTTCTGATATAGATTTATAATCCTCATGAGTACTTAAAATTTCATTTTGAATAATATAATTCAAATAACTTTGTTTAAGAGAAAAAGCTCTTGGTTTAGCTGGTATTTCAGAATTTGGCTGTTGTCTTCTCACAGAACTATCAGAAGCTTTTGTGCAAGCCCCTAAATAAAAAGTATCCCCTTCTGAAAGTAAATGAGCCTCTCCTTTTTTAATTTTATCGACTATATATTCCCAATCTTTTTTTATCTGCACCGCATCTTTATTGGAAATATTATTAAGAAAATCAAGCTCATAGCAAAACTTAAATTTATAATCTAATATTCCTAATTCTTTTTTGTATAGATAAAACAATAAGAGGATGAGTTTATTTTTTTCTAAAAAAGAACTTTCTTCCCAGTTTTCAGCAATGATTGTCATATAATCAATCATTGAAAAAACTAAACGTTCCTTTGCTATATAACGTTTTGTTTTATGTTCTTTTATTGGGGTTGTTTTGAGCTCAACTCCGGCAACTTTAAAGTCAGCCTCTGCTCGATTGTCTACTAATTCTTGATCAAAAACATATTTCTGAACAAGTTGTCCAAGATATCCTTTTCTATTTCTTCCGTTTCTTTCTATTTCGCTTTTAACCTCAAGCACATCCTCTTGATCCATAACATCAAGAAGACATTTCTCCATGAACAATAGTGCTTTATTAAATATTTCTTCTTTTGTTTCGTAAATTTTACTCATTGCTAACAAATTATAATTTTTAAAAAATTATTAAATTTAGTCTATTTTAAAAATATCCAAAGCAATACTTACAAGCTTATTAGTTCTCTCTTCTATATCTTTTTCAAGCCATGTTTCTTTATCTTTTAAATCTTCATTTAAATAAAGACCATTTTTATAACCAATAAAATTATCATCTTTATTTTTTCTATCTCGCTTAACTATGAAATCGAAATTAGATAAATTTTGATTAAAGCCAGTTAAAGTAAGGTTGCCTATTTTATGAACCAGCTCAACTTGAATATTTTCTGCCTTTTCCTTATTTCCATCGGCAATCATCTCGACCCAATCAGCAGGAATATTTTTTCCTTCTGGAAAGATATGCTCAATAGTCCAAATAAGCTTATTGCTATTATCTTTGGCCCAAAAATCTTTAAAGTGCTCTTTTGTGCTTTTACTTTCCTCAATCTTACTTAAGATAAATCTAGTAGCATCGACATTTAATTCATACAAATCACCTCTTAGTTTTTCTTCAAATAATTCCCCACTAGACATTCTTTCTTTGTTGCTCAACCATTCAATAATAAATTCGGCAGAGGCAACCCCTCCGTCTTCTTCAATTTTTTCAATTAAATCAATAAAAATTTGATCAAGATTTCGTGTATTTGGAAAATCTGTAATATTCCTACGAATAAAATATTTTACCAAAAAGACAATTACTTCTTTATAAAAAATTGCATCGTATTTTTCATTGGAAAATAAATATAGCAACAAAATATAAGCTGGGGCCGCCTTAACATTTATTAAATCTTTAAGTTCCTTTCGTAATTCTGGAAAAAATTTTTCGTCATTGTTCTCAGGAGAAATTAAAAATCTATAAGTATTTGATTTTTCAATTAATTCCCGAAAAACATATTCTGGACGTAAATCAATAAGATTCTCGTAAATTTTAATTATATTTGATTTTGTCGCCCTGGTGATACCGCCCACTTTAACCAAATCTGTATTATATTTAAAAGCATTATAATACTGTCTCAAAAATCTTTCTTGAATGGAATAATCAGGCAAATTATTTATTATTAAATTCCATTTATCAAAAGCTGCATCCGCTGTCATTAATTTATCTCCCTCGAGTTTTGCTAAAATTTTATTCTTAATTAAATCGATAGCAGATAAAGGAATCCCGCGATTATTTAAGCTTTCAAATAACATAAAAGCGTCGGAATGGGAATCAACCTCAATCTTCACTAATAAAGTATTGCTTATTTTATCAAGCAATTCCAGTATTTCCTTATAATCTCTGTCCTCTAATTTAGATAAGAAATACCTAAAACATTTAAAGATTCTTCTATTACCCTTATTGTTTGGTTTATCGGAAAAATCTTTAACCCCAATTTCATCTAAAACTGATTTATAATCATTAAAGTTGTTATTCTGTCGAGATAATTCTAATTTTATATCGCCACCATTTCTATTTATTATTTTCCCTTTTAAACTAGTTAAATGATAACTATAATCTTCATTATCGGTTGGCATTTTTTCTTTTAACAATTTATACATTGAGCAAAACAAAAGAGAAATCGTTGTCAATCTTTGTTGGCCATCAATAAGTTCCAGCTCCGGACTATAGGTATCTGACTCGGGATTTTTAATGCATATTATTGAGCCAATAAAATGACTGCCATCGCTTTCGGTAATGTCATTAATAAGCTCTTCCCAATTATCTTTATTCCATGTGTATTCCCTCTGAAATTTAGGAATTACATATTTTATTCTACTATCGACATTAAATATTTCAGCAATAGAATATTTATTTGCGTTGTTAATCATAATAATTATTTAACAATTTTGATATTTATTATAAAAAGGCTAATTAAACCGATAAATATTTCTTAAAATTCTCCGCCTGCTCAAATATTTCTTTAAACACCTCATCTTTTGGCACAGGAGGATAGCCGTGTTTATCAAGAGTAAGAATCAAATCAACCTTTAGTGTCGCCTTTATATCATCTCTTTTAAAAGCATCTGTATATCTTGCATTACTATCAACAATCTTTTTAATCTCTTGAGACAAGACAATCAATTTTTCTTCCGGATATTCAAATTTATATTTTTCAGCAACTGCCTTCAAAATGTCGTAAAATGCCTTTTCCTCAAAATCTATCCCAAGTCCCTCAAATGACTTTCTTTCTTGTTGCAACTGCTTGAATAAATCCGCAAATTTATCAGCCACATCATCCAAAACATGGCTTTGAAAAACATCAAAGTCTTTTCTTTCGTTATAAAGTTCAATAAGTTTTTTTAGCTTCTTTGAAAAATCAACACCTTTAATTCGGTTTGTCTTCTTAAGCTCATCAATAGCTTTTGCTAAAAGTTTTTGCAATAGTTTGATTTTTGTGTTTGGTAACTTAATCTTTTCAATCTTAGCTAAGTATTAATCACTAAAAATATAAGCATTGTTTTCCGGTTTATTTTTATCAAGTTTAAATATTTCTTCTACTCCTTCACTAATAAGCGCCTCTTGTATCATTTGGCGCACTCTTTCATTCATTTGCGCGGTATCCGGCGCATCTCCCTTGGTTAGTTTGTGAATGATAGATTTAATTGCAAAGTAAAAGTGGATATAATCTCGCTCTGTTTGTGTAATTTTTTCACTCGCACAACAAAGATCATAAGCAGATCTCAATTTCTTCGTTATCGATATAAAACGATTCTCTAAATCAGCAGTGATTTGCACAAATTCAGCTGACCGATTTAAACAATTCAATTTTTCCAGAGGAGAGCCTTCAAAAAATGGCTTTGTATCAAATCCATGAAATAATTTTGAAAGCAGGTCGAGTTGATCTTTCACAATCTCCACAGCTTTATCCGCATCTGCAAAATCGTCACCGTGTACCTTGCTATATTTTGCAAGAGCAATGTTCATGTTGCTTTTTATTCCAATATAATCAACTACCAATCCAACTTCCTTGCCTTCATAAACACGATTTACACGCGAAATTGTTTGAATAAGCGAATGCTGTTGAACTGGTTTATCAATATAAATTGCCTCCAAAAATGGCACATCAAAACCAGTAAGCCACATATCAACGACAATGGCTATTTTGAAATTAGATTTTGCGTTTTTAAACTGGCGATCAAGTTCTTTTCTGTCTTCTTTTGTGCCCAACATGTCATACAACACTTTTTCATCATCCTTGTTGCGAGTCATCACCATTTTAATTTTCTCAATAGGTTTGATTTCTCGCTTTTCCTCTGGAGTAAGTTCAGCACCTTTCTCACATGCTTTAATTTCTGCCCACTCCGGTCTAAGTGAAATTACTTCTTTATAAAAATTGTAAGCAATGGGCCGGCTGGAGCAGACAAACATTACTTTTCCTTTTACACTTGCTCCTTCTTCAATTCGTTTTTCATAATGCTCAACAAAATCAGTCGCCAACAACTTCAGTCTTTTTGTATCGCCCAAAATAACTTCCATTTGTGCGGCAGCTTTCTTGCTTTCTTCTATCTGGTATTCATTTGCGCCTTCTTCTGCGCATTTGGCATAATACTCCTCAATTTCTTTTAATTTTTGTTCATTCAATAGAACTTTTGCCGCTCGTCCTTCATATACGATTCTCACTGTAATTTCGTCTTCTACAGATTCTTTCATGGTGTAAGCGTCAGCAACTTCACCAAAAACAGACAATGTGCCGTCAATCGGCGTCCCAGTTACTCCAACATAGGTCGCGTTTGGCAAAGAATCATGGAGATATTTTGCAAATCCATATTTTACTTCTACGCCCTTATCAGTTACCTTCAATTTTTGATCAAGATTTATCTGCGTTCGATGCGCTTCATCGGAAATACAAATCACATTTGATCTATCAGTCAAAAGCTCTGTATCTTCAGTAAATTTTTGAATGGTTGTAAGATATACGCCACCGCCTTTGACACCTTGTAAGTGTTTTCTCAAATCAGCTCGACTTTCAACGCTCAAAATCTTATCTTCATTGATAAAGTTTTTGGCATTAGTAAATTGCTCGGACAATTGATCATCCAAATCGGTTCTATCGGTAATGAGTACAATTGTCGGGCTTGATAATTTAACGCTCTTCATCAAAAGACGAGATAAATACAACATCGCAAAACTCTTGCCCGATCCAGTCGCTCCAAAATATGTTCCACCTTTTCCGCTTCCCGTCGGCTTCATGTTCGCTTTTATGCTGTCATACAATTTTATGGCGGCGTAATATTGCGGATAACGACAAACGATTTTTGTTTCGCTCTTTGAAGTATCGGGGAAATAGATAAAATTGTGAATCGTATCAAGCAGTCTATTTTTATCAAAAAGACCTTTAATCAAAGTATATAAAGAATCAATTCCATCGCTTGGCTCATCGGTATTATTTACCTTTCTCCAAGCGTAGAAAAAATCATATGGTGAAAACAAAGACCCCATTTTATTATTCACACCATCGCTAATCACACAAAAAGCGTTGTATTTGAGAAGCTCCGGAATGTCTCGGCGGTATCGAACGGTCAATTGAGTATAAGCGTCTTTAATCGTGCAATTTTCCTTGACGGCACTTTTGAATTCAAAAACCACCAAAGGCAAGCCGTTTATATAGACAATTCCATCGGGAATTCTTTTTTCAGTTCC
>JAQVZQ010000138.1 GCA_028708095.1 Dysgonamonadaceae bacterium | reverse complement strand
TATGGACGAATTGCTGAACACCAATAAATTATTAATTCAGTTTATCGGAAGTATTATCATTATTCTTTTCGGAGCTGCACTCTTCTCAACCAATCCGTTGAAAATACTAAAGCCTGCTTCCAGTTCCCCCGAAACACGCTATTATCAAGACTTCGCAACAGCCTTTTTGCTCACCCTTTCAAATGTAGCAATTGTTTTTCTTTTCATATCACTTTATGCACGCTTTCAATACAACCCGTTAGACAGAAACTGGTTTACATTTGCAATTGGAGTGGTTTCCATTGGTATTGGTGCATTGTCATGGTGGTTTTTTATTACAACCTATGTCTCAAAACTCAAAAAATACTTTAATCGACAATCCCTCAAATTCTTCAACCGCATTGTTGGTATTATTCTTATTCTTCTGGGTGTATTGGGTATTGTGGGTGCAATGTTCTTTAATATTTGATGTGTAATAGCTAACAAGAGTTATATACCTACACATAACTAATTTGGAATCTCCACTTTCTCCATCAGTTTTGCGAAACACCAATTACAGGATATGACTTCCAATAAAAACCTTGATGATATTAATAAGCGAATACCCTCACTTCAACTGCATTAAGATTCTTTAATAAACAGGCAACCATTTCCTCAATTAAAACCAGATAATTTGAATAAACGCACTTGCTGCACTCCATTTCCACAAAATAAATCTGTTAAAAAACATCTATATAGAAAAAACCACTTGCAATAAGCTAAAACAGACACCTGAAACAGCAAACACATAGTCAAAATATCATAAATATAGTCATGCTTGTTAAAGATAAGGAATATTGAATGACAATTGATCTCCATTAACGGTTTTATTTTTGAGAAATTTGAATAAAGGGTTATCCTTTATTCAAAAAAACGCATGGAATTTATAATAACGGGTTTAATGTTAATAGAAAAATTGTGTGAAGTTTAAAATAATAAATCACCCTATTATTATACTTATAAGAATTAAACAAACGACTGACTAGCATTTAAATGCATGCTTGTTAACCACTTGCACATATCCTCTGCTATAAACTTAAGAAGCAATTATTGATTTGCAATGATGAAATTGAACAGTATGCAAATAACTATAAGTGAAAATATGTTTCATAACCGATGAGAAAGAGAGGTTTATTAACGAAAAAAGAGCGCCATAAATATTAACCATAACGTTAATATTTATACAATTATATAAGTAAGCTCCTTATCAACTAATTTGCTTTTTATCTTTTTATTTCAACTGCTTATAAGTTTGGTATATATTTGAAAGTGCCATTATCATGGAATATAATGGATTAATCTTCTTTTCTTATTTCATTGGTTTCTTTATTTCCACTTTCTTTATTAAGTGCATCTTTATTATTGTCAATGCCAAAAGTAGGAAGAGGGAAGTTGATAGACAATAATCCCCCCCCCTTTGAAACTTGAAATGCTTAACTGCTACATTAAATATACAACAAAACTTGAGAAAACATTTCTTACGCGTAAGAAACGGCGATTGCCCGGCGAAAATTGAATCCTACGCGTAAGAAATGTTTTGCAAAAGAAAAACGAGGCTTTTTTGCCCAAAAAAGCGAGAAAAGAGGGCAGAATGGAGAAAAACATGTTGAGAATTGAAAAAAACTACAGAAAAACAGTATGCTGAATACCGAAAAAAGAAATTTAGACTGGCAACTTTCGAAAAAAACGTGGGGAATAGCAGTTTTGACACAAGAACATGCCTTTGTTCACGTAAGAAATGAGTTTAGACGGTCTTTCATCACTTCTTACGCAAACAAAACGATTTTCGCCATGCCATCTTCATTTCCTACGCGTAAGAAATGTTTTGAAAAACTTTATTGTAACCTAAAGCACACAGATACAAGCGGATGCTCCTTGCAAACATTTATTTTTAAACTACACTAAAAGTTATGCCATAACAAAGACCTATCAATATTGGCAAAAAAAGCCTCATCAAGTATGGTGGGCTTTTTTTTGAATTGAAAATTGAAAGTGAAAAATTGAAAAGACAAATTTATCGGGTTCCATTAATATCACTTCATAAGCCCCTCTTGATAACTCATCTGTATTCATGTTCAGTGTTTTTTATTTGTTACCAACGTTTTTATTTTCAAAATAAAGATACAACACTTTTATCCCCAACACCTTTCTTATACAATGTCTCAAAATTCACATCAAACCCTTTTGTGTTAAAAGTTTTTTTGTACACTCCTACTTTAGTTTTTCGATGCATCAATTTTACTAATATTCTCATATTTGTTTTTGATTGCAGCGTTAAGGCTGTTTTTAAAAAACAGCGTAATGCAAGATGCCAAAACAAAAGGGAATGTAAGTGGTATAACATTAAACTTCACCATCAATAAACTAACGAAAAGAGATAGCAAAACAGAAAACAGAACCCAAATACCATCTTTAATTTGAGTGCTTGCAAATACAATGGCACATAATACAGCATTATAACTAAATAGACCAATACTTATTTCATATATTGGCACAGAGAATTTAAATGCAATAATAGCGGACACTATTCCTCCCAGTAGTCCATACAATGCAGATATTGGTGAACTAATAAGTACTGCAATAAAAAACAACAATCCAGATACCAGACTGTCTTGAAATATTACCTGCCCATAACCCTTAAAACCAAAAGTAAGATAATCTGTTGTTGATGCAATGACAGATGATGGAGTTAACATTATATCAGAGAAATAAATGCGGGAAAACAAAATTATTACCCAAGTAACCAAAACAAAAGGAAGTGTGAATACGGGTATTTTTCGTTTTATAAAAAAGTGTTGTATTATTGTTGCGAATGATGAACCAATGATGATAAGTAGCCAACATAAAAACTCAGGCTTTAAGAATAGCAATAAGGCTACACCTACTAAAGGGGCACTAAATCCATACAGACCTTTATCAATTTCTGATTTGTCGTATTTAAGAAGTAATGCAGTAGCAGTTCCACATACTGTTGCCAAAAGTGCAGCAACACCCATTAAGAATGAACCATAAAATATGCCAATCAAAAATAGAAAACCTGTAATAGGATTTTCTTGGAGCATTATTTGTCCTAGACCTTTTAATATGATAGATGCTAATGAAGTGCTTTTCTCTATAAAGATATTATTAATATTACGACTTGGTGTCATTTCAGTTTTGTTGTTATATTAATTGACATTTTAAAAGATTGTTATTTATAGTCTTTCGTTGTGTATGTATTATCCTTACTACTCATCCAGAATTCTTTTACTTTCGTTGTGTATAAAACAGAAAACATTACTCCCAGAAATATCGTCCGCAAGATAGCAAGAAAAATATATAAATCACAAAACAAACTTCAATTATTAAAACACCTCTATATTATTACTTCAATTTCAGATGTATTTTTCTATACATTCTCGATAGACTTTCTGTTTACTGCGGTTGAAGCGTCACTCTACAGCTTTGTCTTCGATTGCGTTGTAGGTTCTGTTACTTCATTCTAATTATGTCAGCTCAAAACATGGAGCAATCAGACTCTCCGAAAGCACGTCTGTTCAAACATTGTAATTTCTATTGAAGAACTTACTCAAATATAACTTTAATTTGCATGTCAGTTTAAACAATATCTACAAGTTAAAGAGATATAGTATTTATAAAGAAAAGCAAATACTAAGAACTCTATGACTCTATTCGGGTTTTGCATTTTTCACACACATTTTTCAGCAACTTGTAATAGATATAAGATGAAAAACATCTTTAAAGTTATAGATACTACCTGCTAACAACCATTACTCATTCAATAACCTCCTTGCTTCCGCATTTACTGAATGTTATTTTCACTTTTACTCCTAAAACACCCACAATACAATGGGGTTATCTACAGTGAACTACTAAAAACTTTCGGAATTGTTACTTTATTATTGTTTTTATAGCAAAACATAGTTGAGTTAGTAGTTTATTTGGAACAGACCAACCAGCGGAGCCTCCGTTGCAAGGTCTGTTGTTAACAGAGTGTTAAACGGAGGCTACGTTTAACACTCTGCTCGCACATTTGTTAAAGCGGAGCCTCCGTTTAACAGTCAATAGTGAACAGACCAACCAACGGAGGCTCCGTTGTAAGGAAATCTGCAAAAAAGCTCTTATTTCATCTGTTTTTAGTCTCTTTATGGTTGGTTTATTGTTAAATTGCATATTAATGGTTCTCTCCATCTCAAATTTTGTAGTATAAAAACCCTAAATAGTGGTTTAATGAAATAAAAAACTGTCTGTACGCTTGCAATTAGTTGCAAACACTTACTTTTTATTATTGATGAAGATGGATTGCATGATAATAAACTTCATTATCCTCCCTGTCTTATCAACCGCAGTACTATAATAAAAAAAGCTGCTGCTTTGTTGAAATAACTCCCTACTTTAAGTCTATAAACCAAAAAGAGGAGCTAAAAGTACCGAAACGTAAGCCAACTTTACTTTTTAGAAAATCAAATGGTTTAAAGAATCGGTTTATTTTAAAAGTTGAAAACAAATGAAACATTCCCACTCACTTGTTTTATTATTACCACAAAGAACGCTTTCTAATTCGCATAAATTTGCTATATTTGATGTCATAAGTAGTGGTTTTAAAATGAGTTATTGTTTTGTTTATAACAAACTCGATATAACAACTTGTTTTTTATCATTGCTTTTTTGTTTTTCACCTCCTAATATTTAAGCACTCAAAGGCGCAGCAAACTTTAGTAAAACAACAAGATAAATCATGAAATCAATTATTCTTTTTTTCGCATCTTTATTTTTTGCAATTCAAGTAAATGCTCAACACCTTCCTCAGGTAACACCCGAGCAAGTAGGTATGAACACAAAGAGATTGCAACAAGTTGATCTTGCTATTAATCAGGCAATTGCAAACAGAGAGATACCTGGTGCCGTATTAGCAGTCGTTAAAAACGGGAAAATGGCATATATTAAAGCTTTTGGCAACAAGGAGGTGTACCCATCATCCATTGGAATGGATGTAAATACAGTATTTGATCTTGCTTCTTTGACCAAACCTGTTGCCACCGCAATTTCCGCTATGATTCTTGTGGAACGTGGGCAATTGCGATTAATAGATAAAGTAAATTTATTCATCCCAAACTTTAAAGAATGGAGTAATGGGAGATCGAAAAAAGATATTCGTGTGATAGATTTAATGACACACACTTCGGGCTTACCCTCATATGCATCTGTCGATAAAGCGCAAAAAGCCAAAGGAGACAACAAGCCAAATCAAATGATAGAGTATATAGCTACGGTAGAGAGAGGATTTGAACCACAAACAGATTTTCGGTATAGCTGTTTAAACTACATAACTTTACAACGAATAATAGAGACCATAACAAAACAAGATTTGCGCACTTTTGCAAAACAAAATATTTTCGAAGTTTTAGGTATGTCTCATACAGACTTCCTACCAGTGGGTGAAACTTTAGAACGAACAGCCCCCACTGCGAGACAAAAAGATGGATCAGTGTTTAAAGGAATTGTACATGATCCATTGGCGCGTATTATGAACTTAGGGATTTCGGGTAATGCTGGACTTTTTTCAGATGCCAATGACCTTGCCATACTTGTCGCTGCTTTACAAAATGATGGAGAGTATAACGGTAAACGAATACTCAGCCCAATGGGTGTGAAAACCATGCGCACTGTACCTCGAAACACAGCAACTATTGGGCGAACACCAGGTTGGGATATATTTACACCCTACTCTTCTAATAATGGAGATCTTTTCGGACAAAACACTTATGGACACACTGGCTATACAGGTACTTCCATAACAATTGACCCTGACTCAAACACTGCGGTAATACTCCTCACCAACCGAGCACATCCAAACGATGCTGGTGAAGTGATACGATTACGTTCGTTAATTGCAAATATTGTTGCTGCATCTGTTTTAGAAAACAGTCCTACAGAAACAATTGTTGAAACACCTCCAAAAGTAGTAAATGTTCGGAAATACCACAATCATTACTACAAACGGTTAGAAGAGTTTAAAGCCGAAAATCCTATTAACTCTAAGTCGATAGTAATGCTTGGAAATAGCATAACTGAGGGCGGTGGCAACTGGGCTGAGAAGATGAACAAGAATATACAAAACCAGGGCATTTCAGGAGATATTGTTAGGGGTGTATATGATAGATTGGACGATATAATAAAAGGTAAACCAAAAAAAATATTTCTAATGATTGGAATAAACGATATATCTCGTAATCATCCGTCAGACTCCATAGTAAATGGTATATCTGAAATAATTGAAAAAATTAGATTGAATTCTCCTCGCACCCGACTTTATATTCAAAGCATTTTACCTATTAATGAATCATTTTTACAAGACACTCAATTGAATGGAAAAAGCACACAAATACTTGAAATTAACTCTAAGCTGAAAACCCTTGCAAGAAATTGGAGACTCACTTACATTGATTTATTTCCTCTATTTGTAGAACCCAACACTCACATCTTACGTACCAACCTCACAGGAGATGGCTTGCATCTATCAGAAGAAGGATATAAAATATGGAGGAAAAGAATAGAGAAACACCTTTAATAAACAGCGTTATATTTAATTTAGTCTTTACAACTTAACACTACAAATAACAAGTGATTTGTTTTATCTTTGTTGCCGAATTGCAACAAAATAATTCATATATATTATTTTATCGTTAAAAACTATGAACATTGATTTTTTATTAGAGTATAATCCTATTCTCTTGGCGCTATATGCAACACTTTTTACATGGGCAGTAACTGCATTGGGTTCGTCAATGGTGTTCTTTTTTAAAACTATTAATCAAAAAGTTTTAAATTCCATGCTTGGTTTTGCTGCGGGGGTAATGATTGCAGCAAGTTTTTGGTCATTATTAGAACCTGCAATAGAAATGGCAAGAGAGAGTGGTGTTACTCCATGGGTTCCTGCTGTAGTGGGGTTTTTAAGTGGAGGTCTCTTCCTTTTTATTGTTGATAAAATATTACCTCACTTACACATGAGTTTGAGAGTAGATCAAGCCGAAGGAATAAAAACATCGTGGCAACGAAGCGTGCTACTTGTATTAGCAATAACAATCCACAACATTCCTGAAGGATTGGCAGTAGGGGTTGCATTCGGCGCATTAGCATACAGCCCCGACATGGGTGTGTTGGTAGGAGCTATTGTTTTAGCTTTCGGCATTGGATTACAGAACTTTCCAGAAGGCGCAGCTGTATCAATTCCTTTAAGACGTGAAGGTTTTTCACGATGGAAAGCATTTAATTATGGACAACTATCAGGTATCGTTGAGCCTATTTCTGGAGTTATTGGTGCCTACTTGGTTTTATCTATAACCCCAATTCTACCCTATGCTTTAGCATTTGCAGCAGGCGCTATGATTTTTGTGGTAGTTGAAGAACTCATTCCAGAATCTCAAACTGGACATGAAACAGACTATTCAACCATTGGGGCAATGATAGGTTTTGCTGTTATGATGACGCTTGACGTTGCGTTTGGATAAATCATTATTATACAAAAATGATAGCCCAATTTTCAATCAATTTCAATGAGAGCTTTCGAGTTGATGCAAAGATTTTTTAAAGTCTTTTGCTGATGAAATAACATGGAAATTATTAGGCAATATTGGTTTGTGTTCTCTTATTTGAAGTCCTGTCACATAAAAAGGTAAGTGAGGGATTGTCTCTCTAAAATTATAAAACATATTTTCCAGTTCTTCCTTATCTTGTGCTGCAATATGTGCAGAGAAAAAAGCCATTGCATTTGTAACACGCAGCACTTCTTTTAAATCAACTATGGGCACAGATGCTCCCAGATAAACAGCTTCAAAACCTTCTTTTCGAGCAATGAAACTATAAAAAAGAAGACTCAGTTCGTGCAACTCACCTTCTGGCAAGAAAAATATTATTTTATCTCTTTCTAATCCTTCATGTAAAATCTCTCTATCTATTGCAACAATAATCCTTTGCCTTAAAAGATTAGAAATAAAATGCTCTTGCGAAGGTTTAATGGTATTTGTTTGCCAAAGGATACCTATTCGTTCTAAAAAAGGAAAAATAATTTGTTCAATTAAATTTTCAAAACCATACTCTTGCCACGCATCATTGAAGGATTTATTAAAAGCAAATTCATCTATTTCAAGCATCGACAAGAGTAAAGCATCTATAACGTGTTCATATTTTTGAGAGCTATCAAGCAAATTTGCCACTTTTTCACGCACTTCGTCTTTCTCTAATTTAGCTATCTTCGATATTTTCAATCCATTTTGGTTCAAAATGGATATGTTTAATAAGTCTTTTAAATCTTCATCAGTATAATAACGAATGTTTGTATCTGTACGCTTAGGTATTACAATAGCGTATCGTCTTTCCCACATACGAATTGTGTGTGCTTTAATGCCCGATATTTTCTCAATATCTTTTATAGAATATATTGCCATAATAAGTTTTACATTATAATATGTATAACTGAAATACATGTACACTTGTTCAAAGTTGTAAATAAAAGGTGCAACAAAAAAACATCCCCTAAAATAATTTTTATTTAAGAGGATGTTATTTATAAAAGTGAATGGACAGTTCTAAAATCAAAAAAACGATTGACACATTAACTGTGAAAATCGTTTTCTTAATATATATAATTGATTGTGTTATCTTTTATCCAAAATCATCAAACAACAACATTTCAGGTGGAACACCTAAACTATCTAACATGCCTTGAACAGCTTTTGCCATTGGTCCAGGACCACACATATAATATTCTATTTCTTCAGGCTCTTCATGGTCTTTAAGATAATTATCGTGTATTACTTGATGTATAAACCCTACTGGTCCCGTCCAATTATCATCATCTCTTGGTTCGGATAGAGCAATATGGAATTCGAAATTAGGAAAATCACGCTCAATTTGACGAAAATCCTCTTCATAAAATATTTCATTTTTTGAACGAGCACCATACCAATAAGAAACTTTGCGATCGGTTGTTTTGAGTGTCTTAAACAAGTGGAGTAATTGAGAACGGAGTGGAGCCATGCCAGCACCACCACCAATAAACACCATTTCGCGTTTGGTATCGTGCATATGAAACTCACCAAAAGGACCTGACATAATTACTTTATCACCTGGTTTCAAACTGAAGATATAGGATGTAACAATACCTGGTTTTATACCAGCTTTCCAAGTTCCTGTGTTTCTATCGAATGGTGGAGTTGCAATACGCACATTTAATGTAATAATATTATCACCTTCAGCTGGATAATTTGCCATTGAGTATGCACGTTCGACTTCCTCATCATTCTTTACGGTCAATGGCCAAAGATTAAACTTATCCCATTCAGATTTAAATCGATCATCAATATCCATATCGGAAAACTTGATATCATATTTAGGCACTTTAATTTGGCTATATGAACCCGGAATAAAATCCAAACGTTCGCCTTCAGGTAATCTAACTACAAATTCCTTGATAAAAGAAGCTACGTTTTTATTAGATACTACCTCGCACTCCCATTCCTTAATACCAAATATCTCTTCTGGAACAATGA
>JAQVZQ010000137.1 GCA_028708095.1 Dysgonamonadaceae bacterium | reverse complement strand
CAAAGCCTCCACGTTCCCAGTGGAGCAATTTCATGGTAGTGCGAGTTTTGTTTAAAAACACGTACACATCTCCATTAGCTGGATTCAAAGAAAGGTAACGAATCACACCACATAATCCATCTACACCTTTGCGCAAATCTACACCTTGTAAGCACACCAAATAACGATTATCTTCATTCAAACTAAACATATCTTTTTTACGGCAAAGATCTGCTTTTGTTATTCTATTCGCAATACGGCTAATTTGGGATGCTTACCATTATTCATCTATCCTTCTGGTTTTGATAGTTTTTTTACACATGAATCTAGATTATGGTTTCTCAGTGTCGAAGTTAGAAGAAAGATTGGGGTTAAAGGTTTTCAAAAGCTACCACAAAAAAAACACCCATCTTGCGATAGGTGCTTTAATAAATCCTTACTTATCAGCCAATAGGCAAGGATATTTTGTAAAATCGTACTCGGAGCGGGACTTGAACCCGCACAACCGTTATGGTCACAAGATTTTAAGTCTTGCGTGTCTACCATTCCACCATCCGAGCAGACCTTGAGCGAAAGACGAGACTCGAACTCGCGACCCTAACCTTGGCAAGGTTATGCTCTACCAACTGAGCTACTTTCGCAATTATATGTTTGTTGGATTCATTAAACTCTCTTGTTTAACTCTCTCTTGCCAAGGTTTTAATTTCTAATCTTTTGGGGCAAGGTTATGCACTTCCAACGCAGCTTTATTATTTTGCGATTGCAAATGTACGTATGTTTTCACAATTCTACAAAAGAAATGAGCAAAAAATAGTGTTTAATGCAAACAAACGTGCTCAATTGAAGGTTGGCGTACTCAATATTGTGCAAATCGACTATGTAATCATTGGTTTTCAAAAGATAATGTATTCTCTCTTCATGGAAAACTATGCCCTAATATAACATCAGTCGGATGTAAACTACTGCGCTGCTCCTTCTAAAATAGAATCAATGCGTTTCAATTCATTATCATTAAAACTTATGTTGTCAATTGTCTTTAAATTATTTTGCAATTGCTCTATCGAACTTGTTCCTACAATAACTGATGTTACAACATCTCTTCGTAATACCCATGCAAGAGCCATTTGTGCCAAAGATTGTTGTCGTTCATTTGCAATAATATTTAATTGCCTAACAATAGAAACAATCTTTTGAGTTACTTCCTCTCTTTTCAAAAAACCGTCTGGATTTGCAGCACGTGATGTCGGTGGAATTTCATTGAGGTACTTGTCAGACAATAAGCCTTGTGCTAATGGTGAGAACCCAATAAAGCCTGTTTGTTCCTTTTCGACAATATCAAAAATTTCCTCTTCCGGTTTACGATGTAGCATGCTATATTTGTCTTGAAATATAAGACAAGGGACATGTTGTTTTCTCAAGAAAGACATAGCCTGTTTAGCTTCTTCTGGTGGATATTTCGAAATACCTATGTACAATGCCTTGCCTTGTTTAACAATATCAATTAAAGCCTGCATAGTTTCCTCTACAGGAGTAACACCATCGTAACGGTGCGAATAGAATATATCGAAGTACTCCAAACCTGTTCGTTTCAAACTTTGATTGATGCTTGCCATCAAGTTTTTACGCGATGAACCATCTCCGTAAGGTCCAGGCCACATTAAATGTCCTGCTTTTGACGAAATAATTATTTCGTCACGATGCGAGTCCAAGTTTTCTTTTAAAATCTTACCAAAATTAGTTTCTGATGAACCAGGAGGTGGTCCATAATTGTTAGCCAGATCGAAATGAGTTACTCCTTTCTCAAAAGCATAGCAAATCATTTTTTTTGCTTCATCAAAATTGTCGTTGAAACCAAAGTTATGCCACAATCCGAGAGATATGACGGGCAATTGCAAACCGCTGAGACCACAATATGAGTATTTCATAGTTGTATTCTTTTAAAAGACTTTTTAATATATTGTTGGAAAGATATGATGTTTATTTCAATTTTCTATCCATTTCTTCATCATTTATTACCGAGATAATCTTTTTTCCATCGGGTGTATAATTGGGAGTTGGACAAGCAAAAAGCTTGTTCACGATATCGGTAATTTCTTCTACTGATAAGTGTTTGCCATATTTTATAGCAACTGATTTAGCGAAAGAAAGTGCTAGTTTTTCTTGAATCTCTGATTTTACATCCAATCCTGTTTCTATTATATTTTCGATCATTGATTTGATGAGTTTTGGAGCATCGGGGTTTTCTATCTCTGATGGTACACCCTGCACAGCAAATGTATTGCCTCCTAAATTACTCAATTCAAAACCAAGATACTCCATATCTTCTTTTATAATAGGAATGATAGCGGCTTCTGATGTTGTAAATTCAATCATTTCTGGGAAAAGCATCCGTTGTGAGAAACCTTTCTTTTGTACAATATTTTTGAGATACTTATCAAATAGGATGCGAACGTGAGCTCGGTGCTGATCGATAATCATTAAACCTGATTTTACTGAAGTAAAAATATACTTTTGTTTATACTGATAGTAATCAAGAAAAATATCTGCTTCTTTCTCAGGTAAGTGTTCTTGTTGTTCAGTAGAAAAGTTTAAAGAAGACGCTTTACTTTCCCAATCCTCGTCTTCATCAATCCCTTTTTCAAAATCTTTGTAAAGAGTTTCCCAATCCATTTTTGGTGGGCGTTTATAAGAACTCTGATCAAAAGGATTATAATTTGGATTGATGCTTACATGAGGCGATTGCGTCTTTTGATCTTTATCGAAAACGGGTATTGGTATTGAATCGTCAGTATCAAAATCTATGCTGGGTACAGCATTAAACTTACCTAATGATTCTTTAATGCATACCATTAATATTTGCCAAATTGCTTGCTCGTTTTCAAATTTAACCTCTGTCTTGGTGGGATGTATATTTACGTCAATTGAATTGGGATCAACTTGAAAATAAATAAAATAATTTGGGTTGTAATCAGCTTGTATCAAGTTCTCGAAAGCAACAGTAATAGCTCTATGAAAATAAGGATGTCGCATATAACGACCATTTACAAAGAAGAACTGATTGCCACGCTGTTTCTTCGCATTTTCAGGTTTGGTTATATAACCAAATATTTTTACTAAGGTTGTATCAACATCTATTTCAATGAGTTGTTGGTCAATGACTTTTCCAATTAGTTGAGTGATGCGTTGACGTAATACTGCAGGTGGTAATTGCAAAAGTATTACATTGTTATCGTATAAAGTAAATTCGATATCTGGGTGTGCAAGCGCAATTCTTTCCACTTCCATCAATATATTACGTCGCTCTACTTCATTAGACTTTAAGAACTTACGTCGCGCTGGTACATTGAAAAACAAGTTCTTAACAGTAATACAAGTTCCCTCAATAGTAGAAACAGGTTCTTGCAACTCCAATTTAGAACCAGATATATGAATTAATGAACCTAACTCATTTTCGCTGGTGCGGGTTTTAATTTCCACTTGCGAAATAGCAGAAATTGAAGGAAGGGCTTCGCCCCTAAATCCCATAGTGGTTAAAGCAAAAAGGTCGTCGGCTTGTTGTATTTTTGATGTTGCATGACGTTCAAAAGCCATTCGTGCATCGGTTCCAGACATACCCTTGCCGTTATCAATAACCTGAATCGTTGTACGCCCCGCATCTTTAATAATGATTTGTATATGGGTAGCTTTGGCATCAATGGCATTTTCCACCAACTCTTTTACTACAGATGCTGGACGCTGAATGACTTCTCCAGCAGCAATTTGATTGGCAATTGAGTCAGGTAAAAGATGAATAATATCAGACATTATAAGGTGTTGTGGTTTTACGTAAAGTATATTATATAGCCAACAACAATAAGCACTACTAGGAATATGATTAGGGTAATATTACGCTTTGCTGTTGACTTTCCTGTGCTTTTTTCTTTATTTACTTTTCTTCGTAAGTGATTGGTGTTTCTTATAAATTCACCTTTTATTGTGGGTTTATAGTCAGTATCTTCTACTACACCCATTTCTTTTTTCACTTTTAATATGCGTTCGTTAAACTCATCTTTATCAGGGTTGTAAAGAATGGGTTTATAGTTGAATTGTCGCGGTTTTCGGTTATTATAGAAAAAGAACATAATCTTTATTTTTGTTTTTTGTTCAATACAAATATAATAAAAAAAACAACACCCTCTTAATCCCGTTCGAAACGTCGGGGAGTTGGTCTTTGTTGAGATGAATCTTTTTTAGGTCTTCTAAATATATCCATTTTATTCAGAGGGCGTACTTTGTTATACCATATAAAACCCTTTAATTGTTTATCTTCAGGTTTCAACAAGGATAATGGATTGGTTTCAGCTGTAGTGGACGACCAGAGTTTTAGTTTCTGCAACTCGTTATTTAAGATATCCATCGACAGATAGGCACTTTCAGTTTTATTTAAACCAATAATTTCTCCATCGTCCTCTTCTAAATAATAGAGCGATTGAGCGTCTCCTTCGACAAGAATATGATGCAATTCCCCATCTCTGAAATATGCTTTCATGTCGCGTCCCTTCAATTGATTGTATTGCTCATCCTTTTGACGGTCCTGAATGCTGAAAGCATAATATTTTATGTGCGCCTTGTCTATTGTAGAATCATTCATGAAGATATTTATTTCCTCCCCAATTATTTGATTGTTTTCATGCCAAAGAATTGGTTCTATGTACATGTATAGTATTGAATCTTTTGAAATGTATTCCATTGAGTCGCATACTCCTTGTAAGTCGGAACGATAGAAACGCACATGATGATATGCTCTTATTTCACGATCGGTTGAGTCTGTAAGCATTGTTAGTGTATCACCATGCAGAAAAAGGCTGTCTTTTTGGGAATACTCTGTCACAAAAGCAGAATCAGTGGCCATCCCAAATTCCTTTTTCTCATCGTAATAGCCGTAGTTACCTTGTAATATTACTTTGCGTGCAGTGTCTTGTAGGAACATGTTTCCATGAACTGTTCCAAATCCTGTTGCTCTGTTATAGTAGATGGTGTCGCCAGTTAATGACTTGTCATTGTTATTGCTGTATACAGTAGAACGGTCTAATAGTTGTGAATCGTCAGTATTGGTGTCGTACCAACCACGAGTTGTGTGAATATAACCACTATCGGAAACAATGGTCGAAGGACCTAATATATCTGCAATCTTGGTTGCAGTATTATATTTCAAGGTATCTGCAAAAATGGTGTAATCAACATTTACGAGTTTAACACTGTCGCTAAATAATGATTCATTGTTATCAGGATTATATTGTCCCCAAAAAGAAGTAAGTTCATTTTGTTCGTCCACCAACATACCGCCATCAAAGTAATATCCAAGATTGAAATCTCGGTCATAATTGAGACTATCTGTGAAAAGAGTTACCTCCTTATCCTCCATTCTTACATTATTTCTCAATTTGGCTAACTTTGTGTTTCCATCGTAATGTAGGTAGTCACCATAAACAAAGATTGTGTCACCCTGATTAATCTGGACATTGCTAAATGCTTCAAATCTATTTGACGATTCATAAAGGTATGCACTATCACAATACATGTAAGCCCCTTCATGATAGAAAATAACATCTCCAGTAACTATTTGCATTTCACGTGTTGCTGCTTTCCTTAGCTCATCTGCTTGGCGCAATTCAACTATTTTAGGAGGAGGTTGCTGTGCATTAACACCTAATATAAATATAAAGAGCACACTAATAATAAGTGCACTCTCTATTGAAAACAGTTTATGTTGTTTGATTTCTTTCATTTTTTTCAAAGAACGGGTAATCGTGATGCTCTGAGTCTAACTATTTTACCCAACCTTCGTATCTGAATTCACACTTTTTCCAATTGTCATCAATTCTAACGTAAGTGGATTTTATTTTATTTTTCAACCATTTGTCCAGTAGTTCTTGTCTTTTCTTATTTTCAGCCATCATCTTAATGGTCTGATAGTCATTGTTCATATTTGCTTTATGCCCATCTATTCTGGTGGTAAGCTTAACTATTGCCGCAACTTGCTTTTCTTTTGAATTGCGCATAATGAATGGTTTTGAAACTTCGCCAGGTTTCATTTCGCCAACCTGACGCGCAATATCTTGGTTGAGCTCATTCATTTCGAAACGTGGAGTACCACCGTAATTACTCTCCTGACTCATGTTAACCATGATTCCTTTGTTGTTTCGGGTGTCTTTATCAGCAGAAATAAAAGTGGCTGCATCTTCAAATTTAATTTCACCTTTTACTATGTCTTTTTGTATAGAATCTAATCTGTTGATAGCTTTATCTAACTCCTCTTGTGGAATTTTTGGTTTTAGCAATATGTGGCGAAAGTTTCCTTGATCGCCTCTACGTTCAACAAGTTGTATGATATGATATCCAAATTCTGTTTCAACTATATTTGATACTTTTGATGGATCGTTCAATGTAAATGCAACATTTGCAAACTCTGGAGCAAGCATTGCTCTTCCCATAAATCCAAGTTCGCCTCCTTTCATAGAAGCACCATCCTCTGAGTAAAGTAAAGCTAAAGTTGAGAATTCTGTTTCTCCACTATTAATTCTGTCTGTATAATCTCTAAGGCGAGCTTTTACAGCATCAATTTCTTTGAGTGGAATATTTGGTTCGATCGTAATTATTTGCACTTCTACTGCGGTGGGAATAAATGGCAAACTATCTTGTGGTATACTTTGGAAAAACTTTCTTATTTCAGATGGAGCCAATGTTATATCCCCAATCAATTTGTTTTGAACACCTTTTATAAGCTCACTCTCTACAAGCTGTGAACGCATATCTTCGCGAATAGTACGTATCTTTTTTCCGTAATACTCTTCGAGCTTCTCTACTGAACCAGCACGTTCGATGGTCTCATTTACATAATATTCAACCATTCTGCTAACATTGACATCTGAAATTTCTATGCTATCCAGTTTTGCTTGATGGAGAAAAAGCTTATTTACAGCAAGCTGTTCGGGGATAAAACAATATGGATCACCATCAATACGAGAATTGTTTAAAAGCATTTCACGACGAGATTCTTCAACCTCTGATTTTAAGATGGCTTCATCTCCAACTACCCAAACAATTTCATCAACAATATTATTCTGAGAATAGATATGTTGAAAACCGAAAAGAGCAAAGGATAGAATAAAAATTTTTGCAGAAAACTTCATAGTACGTTTTATGTTTTAAAAATAGCGATTGTAAAAGTAACCATAATCATATAGTAGCCAAACATGTTTGCTGTTAAAAGTAGTTATAACAACTTGTATCAAGAAGTTTTGCACTGAATATTAATTGAAACTACGAAGAGATACAAATTCTCATGTCCCTTCGTAATTTCATAAACTCAAAACATATTGCAGAAATTTATAGACTCATCTTGAATCCGGCAAAGATACTTCGTGGAGCACCTGGACCATAAACATATGAAGAGGCTCGGCCTGCACCCGTATCAAAATCGCTTTGATATGCATTGAATATATTTTGAACCCCTGCAATCAATTCAAGTTGAATGCTTTTATAAATCGAAAAAGTATAAGAGAGCTTGGTGTTTATTTCAAAGAATGATGGGGTTTTTTCTGTAGTATTTACTTTAGAAAATCTATCTATACCCTCCATGCCATCACCCGCTTCGTGAGGAACAAACATGCTACCCGTATAGTTTCCTGATAAAGAAGCAGCAAATTTATTTGTTGGCATTCAAGTAGCCACAAAATAAGCATAAGAATTGGGGGTACGCATCATTTCTCTGGTTGCCTCCACTTCATCCAAAACTTTCTCTTCTTCGTCTTCTGGTTCCCACCATTTTCGTTCACTTCCATACAAACTTCTTTGAAAGGTAGCCCCTGTTTGCAAAGTCAACGTTGACAATATATCTAACTGTGCTTCAAGATTAAGACCATATACTTTAGCACCATCATCAGCATTTAAAACAGTAATAACATTTCCTTTTTGTTCGCTCACAAATGGATTCTTTAGATGTGTGTAAAATCCTTCAACCAAAAAATTGATATTAAAGCCACTAACTTGTTGGTACATGTCAATAGATCCACTTAGGCTTTGCGATTGTTCAGCATCTAAGTCTTCTGATAATTGCCTTACTATTTGTTCTCCTCCTGCAATATCTACATGCAGGTCTTCGTCATATAGTTGTGGTGCTCTGAAGCCTCCGCTGTAGCTTACCCTGAAGTTGATATTTTCGTTTGGATTGTATCGAATGTTCCCACGAGGACTGAAGATAAGATGATCTACTAAGTTGTTCTTGTCTAATCGTCCTCCAATTAGTAAGCTCCATTGATTGTTAATCCATTCATTTTGTGCAAAAGCTGTTGCCGTTTTAGAACGTTGTCTGATGGATACTTTTCTATAACCACTTACATCATCAAGTTCAGTGCCAAGATATTCTAATCCTCCGCTAAGACTCGCTGGCATAAATAGTAGGTGGTCGAATTTGTGGTTATATTGACCCCCTATTTGATAAGTGAGCTCGGTCGATAGTCCATAAGAATTTAAACGATTGTTGTAATTATCTATCTGTTTATTAGTTTCGGCTATATCTTCTTCGGTCATTTCGGGAGTCACTTCTGGCAAATTGCCTGTAGCCGGATTACCTCCGCCATAATAACTTTTTCTATTGGTGTGTTGTGATGAGGCATATAAGCTAAACTTGTTCTTTCCATCAGGAGAAGATTGATCAAATTTTAAACCACCACCATTTATAAAGTGTTCGACTTGTTCAGTAATGTATGCTTCGTGTGGTGGACGATCCAGCCTATCACCTCCACGTCTAAACTCATGCATGTTGTGATACTCTAAAGTAATTCTTGAATAATCTCCGGTTTTTAAGAATGATCTTAATCCTAACGAACGATTTTTAAGTGTTGGCAGCTCTGTGAATCCGTCACCATCATAATCGTAACCATCACGAGACCTATGGTTTCCGTATACCATCATGCCTGCTTTTCTGTTATCTGTAATCATGGATGCATTGAATGATGTATTGTTTTCGAATGCACCAGATGAATTGAAGTTTGTTAGTGTATGTGAGAATTCAGCTGAGTTATGCAAAGGCTCTTTGGTTATAATATTGATGGTTCCACCAATAGCTGATGAGCCCATCAGCGCAGAGCCTCCACCCCTTACAATCTCAACTTTTTCGATCATATTGGCAGGGATTTGCTCAAGGCCATATACGCCACTAAGTGATCCTATTATCGGACGTGAGTCAATAAGTATTTGTGAGTAAGGTCAATCTAAGCCATTTATTCTAACTTGAGTGAAACCACAGTTTTGACAATTATTTTCGACACGTAGTCCTGGTTGAAATTTCAATCCAATCAGATAGAGTAGTTGAATTAGTAACATCAAAGGTTTTCATGTCTAATACGCTTACCAGTGATGGAGATAAACGACGTGTGTTTCCATTTCTGTCTGCAGAAATAACCACATCTTCAAAATAGATAGAGCTTTCTTCTAAATTGAAATTCAACTCAATTGTTTCACCTTTTTCGGTGTTAATTGTTTCTTCAATCGTTTTATATCCCATCATTTTCACTTCTACTGTGTGTTCGCCCAATGGAATATCCTTTAAAACGTAGTGGCC
>JAQVZQ010000136.1 GCA_028708095.1 Dysgonamonadaceae bacterium | reverse complement strand
TGTCTTAATTTTTTATTTTCGTAATACTAAGATAAGACATTTAGGGCTGATTTCCTCGTTTGGAAATCAGCCCTTTTACTTTCTGATTATTCGCATCAAAAAAACTTTTAGCGGACACTAATAATTTGATATAGTCGAAGATGAACTTTCAATTGATTCTTATAAGGAGTATTCATTAGAGAAAACCGCAGATGATCTTTTTGAAGAGGAGGCTTTCAAAATATCCGACGATTTACAAAAACAGATTGAACAACTTAGTGAGGCTGGATACCTCTCTCATCTAATAAAATACTTGGAAATACTACAACAAACAACCCAAAGATTGAGCCGACTCAAAATTACAACAGATTATAAGATTTGTTTAATGGACTACGAAATGAAAGAAGTTGATATGAGTCCATTGCCTAAAGCATTATACTTTCTATTCTTAAATCACCCTGAAGGCATCTCATTCAAAGAGCTGCCAGATTATCGTACAGAGCTAATGACTATCTATAAAAATATATCACTCAGAGAAAACCCTGATGAAGCTATAAAAAGTATTATAAAGCTTACCGATCCCTTTGATAATTCTGTTCATGAAAAATGTTCAAGAATAAGGGCAGCATTTTTGAGCGTTGTTGCAGAAGATATTGCCATAAATTATTATATAAGTGGCAATCGTGGAGAAGCTAAAAAGATAACGTTGGATAGAGAATTAGTTATATACGATAAGTAAACTACATTGCAAGGCTTGCAAATCTCGACTCAGGACTCGTATTGCTCATATCTTTGTGTATCAAACTTCTTAAAACTCAATAGATATGAAAAAGAATTATTTGAAAATTATTTTTGTTATTGACGAAAGTGGTTCAATGCATGGTACAGAGTCGGACGTTATTGGTGGATTCAATAGCTTTATTAAACAACAAAAAAAGCAGCCTTACGGTAAAATCGATGTAACGCTCTACAAATTTAATGATGAGTGTAGTAAAATATTCAACGATCTTCCGCTGAATAAAATTCGTCCACTGAGCAAGATAGATTATATACCAGGAGGAAGTACGGCACTTTATGATACAATTGGTATTGCGATAAATGAAGCTGATAAGCATATCAATCATTTAAAACAGGAACATAAACCTGGTATGGTAATGATGGTTGTAATTACTGATGGTCAGGAAAATGCATCGTGCGAATACACTGCACACAATGTGAAACAACTCATTCAAGGTCATGAAAAAAATGAAGATTGGCAGTTTATTTATTTAGGTGCAGACCTTAGCAGTTTTGCCGATGCGGATGATTTAGGCATAAAATACAGAGCATCATCACGCAAGTCAAATCTTAAACAAAAATTTGAAAAGGTTTCCGATCATACAATGCTTTTTAGAGAAGCTGATTTGAAAGAAAATAGAGACGACTTGTTTGAAAAATTCATTGATGATTTGGAGGATGATTTTTAAAAAGATGCGAGATATAGAGAAATACCTGACTGTAAAGAAATAAAAAGAGAAGTTAGAGAGATTTGTTTGTCTTCCCAATAATTCACACCTTTTGAAAATCAAACAAAATATGTAATTGCATTATTAGTGCTCTAAAAGGCGTTGTGTAAAGAAATAAACAAAATATTGCAGTAAATTAAAGTAATAAGAGATATAGGATTGATACGGCGTTAATTAAGCATTCGTTTTTGTTCCAAAAGAATAAAATAGACTACTAATTTTCATTAAGTAAATTAAAAGTACCTATATCCATGCAACGTTTAGCGATTATGATCATCTTGTATACTAAGAAACGAATTTAATTATTTATTTATTAAAAAAACAATTATGAAAAAGATTTTATTTGCGTTGGCTATTATGCCACTATTGGTAATGGGATGTTCAAGTGATGATGTTGATGAACTACCTAAAAGTGAATTTGATCATGATATTGAACTGCTTTATGGTCAATGGCGTGCTACTGCAGTAGAAATTATGGAAGGTGTAAAGATTGATTTAACCGACGAAGAGGTCGAAAAAGAAGTTCCTCCAACTTATGTAACTTTTGAAAAGAATGGTGCATTCTCAAGTGAAGGTGTTCTTGGAAATGGAAAAGGCACTTATACTGCTAAGGGTAAGAAAATTACTACAGTTATGGGTGATGAGGAGCTTATTCTTGATATGACATCATTGAAAGCAGCAGAAGCAAAAATCGTATTAAATGCGAAAACTTTAGGTTTACCATCAATTCCTGAGGAAATAAAGGATGTCACTGTGGTATTGACCAAACAAGTAAAAAAGTAAAGATTGAGCCCATTTTGAAGTACTCAGTCAAAAGTCTCCTTTTTAAAAACTAAGGGTAAATAATAAAGAGACTGTTTTTGGAGTACACTCAGCAATACATATACATTTCGATTCATGTACCATTTGATGTGGGCATTGTCTGAATGAAATTTAGAAACGAGGGAATAGAGATATTCTCTCGTTTTGCTTTTCCTTTCTAACTTGTCCGCCTCTTAAAGTCAAAAAAAACTCCGCACAATTAATTAATCCGCTGACTAAAGTCAACGGGAAAAGGCGGATTTCCCTCCGTGTCAATAGTATATCATGCAATTTTTTTTCTGAAGAAACCCACACGAAAGGATTCGTGCGGGAGCGATGTACGTTCAACACCAACGTAATGTTGTAAAAAACACCTATTGAAGCCTTGCACTACTTTTTCCACCAAAGATTATAAGTTCAACAGATGAAAACGGCAACTTCACAAAAAGATTGTTGTTGTAAGAGTCTATTTTATTGTACATCACAAAAAACTGGAGTGAGAAATGTTGATTTTTGCATCCTACAAAGATTATGATTCATCTATCTATTAAAATTTGCATCCACTGTAGAAAATTGTCGCATAAAATGGCTTTCCTGATAGATTTTAGAAAAATAATGCTGTAGGAGAGACAAAAATCATTTCTTCCATCGAAGATTGGATGAACAAGAGATGAAAATGCAATCTTCCATTGAAGAAATGTTTGGAAAAGCACAAATGCACTTTTGTTTCAAGAAAATTGGATTTTCTGGAGATAAATGAAGGAGAAATTGGAGTAATTCTGATTTTCCTCTCTTGTTCGTTAAATTTTTCACAGAAGATTTGAAATCCAACTCGCTTTTGGGAGAAAAAACATCAAAGATTTGAAATTCAACTGTTGTTTGTCAGAAAAACCGCATCAGATTGGATTTTCAACACCTTTTCGTCAAATATTCGGTTGAAGATTCAAGTATCAAGTGTTGACAATGAAATCTTCCATTGAAGAAATGTTTAGAAAAGATTTTTGTTGTCTCAATAGTTAAAACAATTTAATGTAGCGATTCTGTGAAACATTTTTAAAGCTGACATGTTCTATGATTTAAGTTCGCTTAAATATTATTTTTTATTTAACACAACAATGTCAATTTCGATAGAAAACTTTGTGAAAACAATTTACTTGCAAGAGCAACGATTGGGTGGGGATACACGTCCAAGCACCCTATCTAAGTTGCTCAACATATCAAATGCAGCAACAACTGATATGGCTCGTAGTCTATCAAAGAAAGAATTGGTAAATTACGCCAAGTATCAAAAATTATCGCTCACGCCTGATGGAAGAAAATTGGCACTGAATATTTTGCGAAAACACAGGTTGTGGGAAGCATTTTTGCACAAAACACTTAACTTGTCGCTTCACCAAATACACCAAGAGGCGGAGAGATTGGAGCATTTAACTTCAGATTTCTTGGCAGATAAGATTGATGAATATCTAAATTTTCCAGCTTCAGATCCTCATGGCGATCCTATACCTTGTAGTGATGGTAATGAGACACTTAATATTGAAGCTATCGTTTTGACAGCAGCAGAGATCAATAAAGATTATAATATTGTGCGCTTGTTTAGTTCAAATCCAAATTTCTTTGATTTTTGTGCTTCAAACAATATCACAATAGGTAATGCTGTACAGATTGTAAATATATTTGATGAATTGAAGATGATGGAAGTGACTATAGGAGATAAAAAGCTTTTGTTGAATGAAGACTTTACAAATAAGATATACGTTGAAATAAATAAATAAAAATAGATGACAAATAATATTGTATACATAATGATTGCCATGGTAGCTATGATAAATCCAGGCATGGCTTTGGCCCAAGCTACACCTACTGAGGTTGAGCTACAAAAACCACCTACTGATGCCAATGTGTTTGGTGATGTGAAATCAGAGGGAGAGCATATTCCTTATGCGAATGTGTATGTTAAAGGAACGAATATTGGTACATCTACTGACGAGACGGGCCATTACACACTGATTAACTTGCCAGTAGGTAAGCATACACTTATTGCAAAGTTTATTGGTTATAAAGAGCAGGAAAAACAGATAGAAGCTGTGCCAGGTAAAACATTAATGGTGAACTTTGAACTTGAAGGTGAATTGATGTCTCTGGACGAATTGGTTGTTACAGGTACAAAGACTTTTCAACGAAAGACTCAAGCACCTGTAATTGTGAATGTATTGGGCAAAAATACATTAAAAGCAGTTGACGCAACAAATATTGCTGAAGGACTTAACTTTCAACCAGGATTGAGGGTAGAAACAGATTGTCAGACATGTAACTATACGCAATTGCGGATGAATGGTTTGGGGGGTAGCTACTCACAGATATTAATTAATAGTCGTCCTATATTTAGCCCTTTGATTGGTTTGTATGGGTTGGAGCAAATTCCAGCAAATATGGTAGAACGCATCGAGGTGGTTCGTGGCGGAGGATCTGCGCTTTATGGGTCGAGTGCAATTGGTGGTACAGTGAATGTGATAACACAAATACCTCAAAAAAATGCTTACGATATGAGTTATGCTTATCATAGTATCAATGGCAGAGCCAATGACAACATGATTAATGGTAACATAAGTATGGTGAATAAGAAAAGGAATGTAGGAGCTGTATTGTTTGTAAGCCATAGAGACAGAGAACAATATGACCACGAAGGTTTGACCTTGCAACCCGATGGAACTTATATTAAAGAACGCGATAATTATTCAGAATTACCCAAACTAATCAACAACTCGTTTGGTGCAAACTTATTCTTTAAACCAACCATGAATCAAAAGTTGGAACTTAATTTTACCAGCATGTATGAATATAGATATGGTGGTGAAATGATTGATAAATTGGCTCATTTAGCTAAACAATCTGAAGAACGCATACATCATATATTAATGGGAGGATTGGACTATGAAATTAGTTTTAATGAAAACCTTACTTCTATTAATGCTTATGTTGCAGGTCAGAAAACAGATCGTGATCACTATACAGGATTATATCCAGAAGAAGATGAGTATGATACTGAAGCCGAACTTGAAGATGCAGTATATGAACATTTGTCAAATCCTCCTTATGGAAAGACAGACAATACAACTATGCAGGGTGGTGTGAATATCAACCACAGCCTCTATGACTTCTTCTCTGGAACAAATATGCTAACTGGTGGTATCGAATATATTTATGATGAGGTGATTGACTCCATACCACAATATGATTACGAAATAGATCAACAAACAAAAAACATAGGAATGTTTTTGCAAAGTGATTGGAAGATAAATGGTGATTTTACATTGCTAACAGGTGTGAGAGCCGACAAGCACAACTTACTGGACAAACCTATTGTTAGTCCGCGTGTCTCGCTACTTTATCGCTTGAAAGATTACACACAATTTAGAGCAACTTGGGGAACGGGCTTTCGTGCACCACAAGCTTTCGATTCTGATCTTCACATTGCTTTTGCAGGCGGTGGCGTTTCGCGCATATCATTGGATCCTGATTTAGATGCTGAACATTCAAATAGTGTTAGTGGGTCGGTAAACTTTGACTTACCAACCGAAAGATATATTTTTGGTTTTACATTGGAGGGATTTTATACACAGTTGAAAGATGCATTCTACCTTCACCCAACAGGCTCGGATAGTAGGGGAGAGTTGTTTGAAAAAAGGAATGGACCTACTGCAGTTGTTAAGGGTTTGACTTTGGAAGGTCGTGCTAATTATAACAAGCTGGCACAAATAGAAGCGGGATATACATTGCAAAGTAGCAAATACAAAGAAGCTATTACCCATTTTGATGAAATACCAGAAGGGAAGCGTGATTTTATGCGTAGTCCCAATCAATATGGTTATGCTGTATTAACAGTGACACCAACTAAAAATTTTAGTGTGTCTTTAAATAGTATTTACACTGGCTCGATGTGGTTGGCTAAATTTTCTCCTAATGAGGATTGGGCACCCAATGAATACAGAAAATCGTCAAAGTTTGGAGAATTAAGTTTGAAACTCGGTTATACCATTCCTGTTGAGAATGTAGATTCTGAAATAGAACTATTTGGTGGTATTAAGAATATAACAAACTATTTTCAATCAGATTCTGATAATTATAAGAACAGGGACAGTGATTATATGTATGGTCCAGCACAACCAAGGACTTTTTATGTAGGCATTAGATTGAAGTCGATTTAAAAAAGAAAGAATATATACGTGAAGCCGCATTTGCAGCTTTATATGTAAATGCGGTTTTGTTATTTTATAAAGAAGGAAAAACCCTCCGCACATTATCAGCAACTTGCGCAGCAAAATCTTCAACACTTAGATTTAATGCATCTGCAATATGATGATACACTTGGCGAATATCTATATCAGATTCATCAGTTTCACAAAAAAGCGACTGAGATGGAATGAACGCTAAAGAATCAACATTGAATCTTTCACCTAAAGAAAACATAAAGCCAACCTTGGACATTTGCTCTGCAACTTGCGGATTGCCTCTAAAACCATGAATGATCCAAGGCTGTGTTGGCTGTGTATCTTTTCGTATATGATATAACTCCTCCCATGCCTTAACAGCGTGAATGATGAGAGGTTTTTTTATTTGCTCAGATAGTTCAATGTGTCTTTTAAACAGAGAGATTTGAATGTCGAGAGATGGACCTTTAATTTTGTCTAATCCAGTTTCCCCAATTGCAATAATTTTAGTATCAGAAGCAATTTCCGTAAGGTATTTTAATTGTGTTTTGCTATCGTCAGAATACCAAGGATGGATTCCGCATGAAAAGTTGTGTCTTTTATAAGTGTTTTTTGTTGCCTCAAATTCTAATGGATATACATTAAGAATGCACGAATGATGGGGGGCATCGTAATCTTCTAATTGAATATGATGTGTATGAATATCGTATAACTTCATAATAAGTTGAAAATAAATTTAGAAAAGGAGTAAAAGGGTAAGTGTGAACGAAGTTTAAGGTACGGGGTCATAACCATGTCCACCCCATGGATGGCAACGACCAATCCTTTTTGCCGCTAAATAGGAGCCTTTAAAAGGTCCATGTTTTTTGATGGCTTCTATAGCATATTGCGAACATGTGGGAGTAAATCGACATGTTGCTGGTTTGAGTGGAGAGATGGCATGTCGGTAAAAAATAATTGGGGCAATTAATATTTTACCTCCTATTTTTGTTAGTTTACTCACTCTTCTCTGTTTTAGTAATGTGGTATGCAATTTTATTCAATGCTTTCTGCATTGCTTTCTCGATATCGGAAAAGTCGGATGCTGTATCTTTTACATAAATAAATGCTACATCCAATGACTTTGTATCCATATCAATTTTCGTTATCAGGCCTTTGTTTAGTCGATATGACTCACGTATCAATCGTTTTATTCGATTGCGGTGGGGTGCTTTTTTAATTCTTTTCTTAGGCACACTTACTAATATTGAACAACTGTTTTGTTCGCTTTGTTCGTGTATAAGGTAGATAACTCTTAAAGGGTAACAAATAAAACTTTTGCCATTTGCAAAAAGGGCATCTATTCTTTTTGTTCCTGATAATCTCTCTTTCTTGCCAAATGTAAATCGTTCTTCTATTTTTTCCATACATGTACAAACAATTTTCGCAAAAGCTTTATTAAGGCAAGGATAGTTGTTTTTTATATTTGAGATCGATTTCTGAGTATATTATTTATTAAAAGCTGGACATCAAATAACATAAGGCAATACTTATGGTAGAATTTTCTTAGGAGTGTTTTTTATTTATGACTCTTATGGTTATCGGTTAGATAATGATCGAGTGCTGCGGTCATAGAAGGGAATTCGGGTAGGGGGGCCTGACAATTTATAGTAAAACCTAACTCCTCAAGTGCTTTTGCGGTTGTATTACCAAAGCATCCAATAGCCATCTTTTCTTGCTTGAAATTTGGGAAATTCTCCATCAATGATGATACACCTATTGGACTAAAAAAGATAAGCATGTCAAAATTAAGCTCTTCTCCCTCTTTGAAATAGTTGTTTACTGTACGATACATAATGCTTTTGGTGTATTTTAGTTTTTTCTTTTCTAAAAAAATTGCCACTTCATCATTATGTTGCTCAGAAACGGGTAAAAGAAATTTTTCTTTGTTGTGTTTGGTAAAGGCATTTACAAGGCCTTCTATTTTGCTGGTATTGCTAAAAAATATTTTCCGTTTGCGATATACAATGTATTTCTGCAAATAAAGTGCAATCACTTCTGATGTGCAAAAATACTTCATTGATTCAGGCATTGTTATGCGTAATTCTTCGCAAATTGAAAAGAAGTTATCTACGGCAGTTCGTGCAGTAAATACAATAGCACTAAAATCCAATATCTGAATCCTTTGTTGTTTGAATTCTTTTAATGGTAATCTTTCTACTTTAATAAAAGGGCGGAAAGTAATTTCTACTTTATGTTTTTCCGCGATTTCATAATAGGGAGATTTATCATTTGATGGCTCAGGTTGTGAAACAAGTATTTTTTTTACTTTCAGGCTCATAGTTTCATTATGAATATTTTGAAAACGCTATTGTTAATTGATCAATATAATTGCTTTATACACTAAGAAATAAGGCATTATTTCGATGCCACAAAGATAGACAAAAAAATAGAGAAAACCAATGTGGGACTTAATGAAAAAAGAATGAGTCTTAGAGAAAAGAATTAAACGTCCTAATACGAAAATTAGAATAATGAAAAATAGAGCATGCATTTTCACTTCATCTATATATATGAAAAGAAAAATTGGGAAGAAACTAAAAATACCGGTTTGATAAATTACACTAAGATAGTCATCAATTAAATTATTCGATTGTGTGTTTGAAAAAATAGCCATCAACATTTTATAGACAATAAACTTAAGGAATATAAAAAGTAGAATTCCCACATTTAGTGATGCAAATAAAAGTAGGTATTCATAAGAATGAAAAGAAAGAGTCGATTGATTTAAGGTTATGTCAAAAAAGAGAATACTATAAACAATAACGGTTTGAAGAAGAAAGAAGATATGTCCCCAAACTTCTGAGGTAGTTATTTGCTCCTTATATATTTTATTGTTTTGATTACTGAGAGTAAGTATAGAGGGGAAGTTATTAAAAAGTGTCCGTCTGCTATTACTTAAAATGATAGAAGATAAAATAAAGCAGATTGTAAATATCAAAAAGACAAGACTGCCGTGTTGGTGCATAAAAGAACGAGCTATTACTGGCAAACCACTAAAAAATGATTCACCATTAAAAGCATTTATATTATAAAATGCATTAGTTGAATCTAATGGCAAAAACTGATATGAAGT
>JAQVZQ010000135.1 GCA_028708095.1 Dysgonamonadaceae bacterium | reverse complement strand
TTTTTATCTAAAGGTGAAAGTCGCTACTTTCATTAGTCCCTTTAAATACTATCTCTAAAAGCGGGTGCAAAGATATGCCTTTTTTATTCAACACCAAATAAAGTTGGTGATTAATTCAAATAAAAATTGAGAATAATTTTCATATTGAAGTCAACTATCATATTCTAAGAGTTATAATACAGCAAACAAAAGTAACAAGTTTTGTAAAAACAATGAATTTGATTTAATCAATGATAGAGAAGCTGTGAAATAAACTAATTTATCGCTACATTGCGCCCGCAAAATTATTATATAAATTATTATTTCAAACTAAAAAACTGCTCTAGTATGAATGGCGTTATAAAAATTGCGAAACGATTCCTCCCTCCTTATAAAAACTATATCATATTAAATCTCATTTTTAATGTATTGAACGCTTTATTAAATGTGTTTTCATTTGCATTAATCATCCCCATATTACAAATCCTTTTCAAGGCTAGCCCAGAAACATTTGATTTTATAGCATGGGATACAGCAGGTATATCAATGATTGATATTGCAAAAAACAATGGCTATTGGTATATAGGTGATATAATAAATACATATGGAGCTGGCTACACTCTTTTGATTTTATCAATTGTACTTATTTTAATGACTACCCTCAAAACGGGAGCAGCTTTTTTAAGCACCTATTATGTAGTGCCAATACGTACAGGTGTAGTAAAAGATATTAGAGACAATATAAATGATAAAATACTTGCGCTCCCGATTGGTTTTTTCTCCGAAGAACGCAAAGGTGATATTTTAGCACGGATGTCAGGTGATGTAAATGAAGTGGAAAACTCCGTTATGAGCTCATTAGAGATGATGCTCAAAAACCCAATAATGATTATTATTTTTCTTATCACGATGTTAATAATTAGTTGGGAACTTACTCTTTTTGTTTTCGTTCTTTTACCAATTATGGGTTATGTGATGGGTGCAGTAGGAAAAAGACTTAAACGAAGTTCGCTTGAAGCACAAAACAAATGGGGTCAACTTATGTCTCAAACAGAGGAAACTTTGGGAGGATTACGAATAATTAAAGCATTTAATGCGGAAGAAAAAATATCAGCCAAATTCCATAAAGGAAGCGATGAGTTCAGACATATGTCTAACCGAATAGCACGGCGCCAATATTTAGCTCATCCAATGAGTGAGTTGTTAGGAACTATCACAATTGCCATTGTATTATGGTTTGGTGGATCTTTAATACTCAAGGGCAACTCTTTATTAGATGCATCTGTCTTTATTTATTACCTCACCATTTTTTATCTTATAATTAATCCAGCAAAAGATTTAACTAAAGCCTCTTATGCTATTCAGCGTGGATTGGCTTCTATGGAACGAATAGACAAAATATTGGATGCGGATAATAAAATAGTTGAAAAACAAAATCCTTTGAAGCTTCAATTTGAAAAAGGCATTGAATTTAAGGATGTTTGGTTTAAATATAATAAGGATTGGGTTATAAAAGGAATGAATATAAAAATAAATAAAGGCAAAACGATTGCATTGGTGGGTCAATCTGGATCAGGAAAATCGACAATGGTTGATCTCTTGCCTCGATTTTATGATATTCAAAAAGGGGAAATCACAATTGATTCTATAAATATCAAAGATGCATCTTTGTTTGATTTACGATCATTAATGGGCAATGTAAACCAAGAGGCTATTTTATTTAATGATACATTCTTTAATAATATCGCCTTTGGCGTAAATAATGCTACGCAAGAACAAGTGGAAGAGGCAGCAAAAGTTGCAAACGCTCACGAGTTTATAATGTCTACTCAAAACAAATACGAAACAAATATTGGCGATCGGGGTGGTAAATTATCGGGTGGACAGCGCCAACGAATTAGTATTGCTCGCGCTATATTAAAGAATCCACAGATATTAATTCTCGATGAAGCTACTTCAGCTTTAGATACTGAGTCTGAAAGTTTAGTGCAAGAAGCTTTAGAAAGATTAATGAAAAACAGAACTACAATTGTAATAGCTCATAGACTTTCTACTATAAAAAACGCAGATGAAATTTATGTTATTCACGATGGGGAAATTGTTGAACAAGGCCCACACAATACTTTATATGCTAAGGGTGGCTATTATACTAAGTTATACAACTTGCAACTAACCGACTAATTATAAAAAATATCACATCTGCAAAATATTGTTTTTCTTATCTATGCTTTCATACGGCGAATTAACACTCTTAAATTCAGGAACAAGAGCCTTCATTAAGGCAACGCTCTCCATATCATCATAACAAAATGAATTCTCCACCAGTTCTGAAATAAGCTTGGTTACATCCTTATATTCATACTCACGTACATTTGCAACCATAATTTTATCATTGTACGTAGGTTTTGTATGCTCAGACGAGCTTAGCAACTCTTCATATAATTTCTCTCCATGTCGCAGCCCGCTAAACTCAATCTTTATATTACTTTGCGCCCCTGATAAACGGATCATCCTTTTCGCAAGATCCAATATTTTCACTGGATCGCCCATATCAAATATAAAAATCTCCCCACCTTTACCGATTGATCCTGCTTCCAAAACCAATTGACATGCTTCTGAAATAGTCATAAAGTAACGTATAATATCAGGGTGAGTTACAGTTACAGGTCCACCCTTTCTAATTTGCTCTCTAAATAAAGGTATAACTGAGCCATTAGAACCTAACACATTCCCAAATCGTGTTGTTATAAATTGAACCGAACTTATATTTTTATCATTTATATATTTTGATAATGAATGGACATAAATTTCAGCAATACGCTTTGAACACCCCATGACGTTTGTGGGGTTTACAGCTTTATCTGTTGAAATCATTACAAACTTTTTAGAATGGTATTTAACTGCAAGATCAGCTAAGTTTTTTGTTCCCTGAATGTTTGTTTGTATTGCTTCAGAAACATTTTCTTCCATCATCGGAACATGCTTGTATGCAGCTGCATGAAAAATATAATCAGGCTTTGACTCATTGAAAATATTTTCCAAACGAGTAAAATTTGCAATATCTGCTACAAAAGTAAGTGCCCTAACTTCTTTCCATTTATCTCTTATTTCAAGCCTAAGTGAATGCAAGGGAGTCTCGGCTTGATCAATAAGGATTAACAAATAGGGATTAAATGCTGCTACTTGACGAACAATCTCGCTTCCTATCGACCCAGCAGCTCCAGTTATCATAACACGCTTACCTTCTAAATTAGAAGCAATGCCACGCATATTTATATTAATTTGTTTACGGGGCAAAAGATCTTCAATTTGAATTTCTTTTAATTGATTTTTTGTGATTTTATCGCTTTCCCATTCACTCAATGGCAATGTTGTCATCAATGAAATAGAGTTTTCGAGAAATTTATCTAATAAATGAGAATCTTTAATTTCCTGTAATTTATGTGGTGAAACAATTATCCTTTTAATTTCTTTCTGTTCTAAAGTTCTGAAGAGATCCTCATTGACACCATATACTTTAACTCCTAAAACATTTTTACCTATCATGTGCGTTTCGTCAGAAATAAAGCCTTTCACTCTAAAGTTAAATTCGTTATTACCTTTCAATGATTTAGCAATTCGTATTCCCGTTTGCTTAGTGCCATAAACAAATACTTTTAATGTATTTCCATGCTGATTAATCAGTAGTTCGTAGGTCTCTTTTACAATAACTCTCGAAAAAACCATCAAAACTGCATTTAATATATATACTAAAACAAAAACTTGAATATTAAACGGTAAAACACCATGAGAAAAGTTTAAAACCTTAATAAAAAGAAAAGTAAGCGTATAGCCAGTTGTAAGAGCGAGTATTATTTTAAGTAAATCACTAAACGAGGAGAACCTCAAAATTCCACTAAAAGTTTTAAAAAAGAAAAAAGCAACTACATTGAACAATATAAGTAACGAAACAAAGACAATTAACTGATGAATGGATATACTAATGGTTTCAACATTAGACCATAATAAATAGGTTATGAATACAGAAGATATCAATATTAAAATATCTAACAGTAAAACTGCAGATCTGGATAGAACTCTTTTTGCCAAAAAATTTTTCAGAAACTTCATGCGCTTTTAATTTCAATAGTAAAAAACATCAATCATTAATACTACAGCTTCTAAAACAATATAGGATGAATTAGACAGCAGTTATAGTAAAGCTGAATATATGAAAACAATCAAACAATAATCTCATTTTGCGAAATTATACAATTCATAGGAATATCGTGTGCTTCTACTGGTATTTCATTTTTCAATTGAAAAGAATAACAGATGCCCATAAAATAGGAGTTAAGCTTTGGAAGCAATCTATCATAGTATCCTTTCCCCCTTCCAATGCGATTTAAACATCTATCAAATACCTTTCCGGGAATAATGGCTAAATCAATTTGATCATAATCTAAAAACTCTTCTCCAGTTGGCTCATGAATACCATAAGCAGATAGCTTTAAGTCATCGGGACCAGTATATACTTTAAGCACTAATTTATCTTTTTGTACAACAGGAAGAATGATTTTCTTTTTACTCACATACTTTTCAATAAAACCATGAGTTACTACTTCTCCTGGAAAGCTATAATAAGCAAGTATACATTTAGCATTAGCAAATTCTTGGGTTTGCTCAATCTTATGAATAATCTTTTGAGACAACATATGCAAATCTTCAGCTTCATAAGTTTGCTTCAATAAGGCAATCTCTTTCCGTAAAGATTGTTTTATTTCAGTTGCATTATTTGTATTATTTATATTCTTCATTTATAATTGCGGTTGGACTAGCTTTTCCTGTTTCTAATAGCTCTACAGCTTTATTAACTAAATTGTCAGATTCAAAATATACCGGATAATATCCATCATATCCCCAGAAGTGTCTTACAATAAAGCCATGTAATAGACTTTCTAACAAATCTCTTGACTCTTGAATCAAGTATGGTCTTCTTCTAACACCCTTCGAATCGGCAAAACTAACCAAGTTGATTAAAGTAGGTTGCTTTTTAAGGTACTGATTCAACTCACTTGACGATTCAAACTTATCAAGTTTTGATCTATTTAAATCTGTATAATATGCAGCATATTCCTGTACGATACCTTTATTTACAAGTGTGTTGAAATATGAGTTCATTGCAACGGAATCACGCGAAATAAAAATATCAGGCATAATACCAGAGCCTCCGTATACTGTCCTTCCACTCACTGTTTTATACTGTGTCATATTCGTTGAATCTATTGTATCACTATTTACATAATCACCCTGCATATAACGATACATAGCTTCCATTTCATACTCCGCATTTTTACCTTTTTCGTAATCGCGTTGTATTGATCTACCAGAAGCTGTATAATATCGAGCAACAGTAAGGCGTATGGCTGAACCATCCTTAAAAACACGTTGACTTTGTACAAGACCTTTACCAAAAGAGCGTCTGCCAATTACCAAGCCTCTATCATTATCTTGTATCGCACCAGCAAAAATTTCACTGGACGACGCACTTAGCTCATCAATAAGAACCACTAAATCGTTTGTCTTGCAAGTTCCACTTCCTGTTGCATAGCTGTCACTTCTGGGAAAACTACGACCTTCTGCATAAACTATCAGATCTCCTTTTGGCAAAAATTCATTTATCATAGATGTTGCGGCTTCCAAATAACCCCCTTCATTACCACGCAAATCAATAACAAATGACTTACATCCTTGATTTTTAAGTTTAGATAAAGCCGAGATAAATTCATTAAAAGTATTCCCTCCAAACTTTACAACTTTTATCAGTCCAATCTCTTCAGTAACCATATAAGCTGCCTCCACACTATTCACAGGAATATCACCACGGGTAACAGTTATTTCGACTAAACTAGGATCAGGTTTTCTATAAATACCCAAAGTTACTTTAGAACCTTTCTCTCCTCTCAGGTTTTCTACAACTCCTGAATTGGTTATATTCTTGCCAGCCACTAATGAATCATTCACGGTAATAATTCTATCCCCAGGCTTTATACCAGCAGCCTCGGATGGACCACCATTTATAATACCCATCACAACAATAGTATCACGCTGCACAAAAAACTCCACACCAATTCCTGAAAAGTGACCTTCCAGGTCTTCAGTCAACCTCAACATCTCTTCAGATGTAAAATAACGAGAGTGAGGATCTAAACCTTGGACTATACTTGGAATTGCATCCTCAAGCAGAACAGGCATTTTTATTGTATCAACATAGGATTCATTTATGTACTTTAAAACTAAATCGAATTTATTTGATCCAGTTTTTGCACTCCCGATGTTGAATATGGAATATGTGTTCCCAATAAATATTCCTATTGCAATTCCCAAAGCAATAATCAAAGGAAGCCAAGCACGTAATCTTTTTTCAGGGTTCATCTATATATTATTTTTACTTGAATAAATGAGCATTTATAATTCAATTGAAACTATCTCAATATTTGCTCTCTTAAGAAGCTCAACTCCATCACTTAATCGATATGAATTAGCATATACTACACGCTTTATACCAGCCTGAATTATTAGCTTTGCACACTCAATGCAAGGTGATGAAGTTACATACAAAGTTGCATCTTCACTACTATTATTCGAGCGAGCAACTTTGGTTATAGCGTTTGCCTCTGCATGAAGAACATAAGGTTTTGTAACATTGTTCTCATCCTCACAAATATTTTCAAACCCCGATGGTGTACCATTATAGCCATCAGAAATTATCATTTTATTTTTCACCAGAATAGCACCTACTTGACGACGTATACAATACGAGTTTTCTGACCAAATTGCGGCCATGCGCATATATCGCTTATCTAAAAGTAGTTGCTTGTTATTGTTACTCATTGTATATTTATTAGCTGATTGCAATAAGACTCATATCCAAACTCTTTACAGAATGGGTTAATGCTCCTACTGAGATATAATCAACACCAGTCTCAGCATAATCACGAATAGTTTGAATAGTAATACCACCCGATGATTCTAATTCAACACGACCATTTACTATTTCTACTGCCTCTTTTGTTTTTTCAGGGGTGAAATTGTCAAGCATAATTCTATCAACTCCTCCTATGCGTAAGGCTTCATTCAGTTCTTCTAAATTGCGAACTTCTATTTCGATTTTCAACTGTTTGTTATTCTCTTTCAAATATAACTGCGCTCCCAAAATTGCCTTCTCGATACCACCAGCAAAATCAACATGATTATCTTTCAACAATATCATATCAAACAAACCAATTCGATGATTTTCACCTCCTCCAATCTTAACAGCTTGTTTCTCTAACATTCGCATTCCAGGGGTGGTCTTGCGTGTATCAAGTACTTTAGCACCTGTACCCTCAATGAGAGCAACATATTTTCGAGTAGTGCTTGCAATTCCACTCATTCGTTGCATAATATTTAACACTATGCGTTCTGCTTGCAAAATAGATTGAATCTTACCTTCAATAGTAAACACAACATCACCAGTCTCAACTTTAGAGCCATCATTAATTAAAACATCTATATTGAGCTCTGGATTCAATTTATGAAACACACTTACCCCCACTTCTACTCCAGCTATAACTCCTGCTTCTTTAATAACAAGTTTTGCTTTCCCCATTGCATTAGCAGGAATACTACATAATGTAGTATGATCACCATCTCCAATATCTTCAGCAAAAGCCAATTCAATCAATTTATCTACCAATTGCTCCATTTAACCTAACTTACATAAATGAATAATGACAATAAAACAAAATTCAAATTCGAATTTATATTAAACTACCTTAGTTTATGATTGCAAAAATACAAAAAAATAGTCACTTTTGCCGATTAAACAATTATTTAATTATTAGCGTTTTTCTGATACTACTATTATAACATGAAAGTTACTCAACTTAAACCAGCTAAAAGCTTTACATATGAGTCCGCTCCGAAAGCCCTCAAAAACTCCTCTTACGAAGGGATTTAGAAGTGGAAATGAGTGAAATTGACTTTTCGGAGTAGACTCACATATGTAAAAAAAATTCTGATATTATGCATAGATAAAAAGAAGGCGAACATTTTATATTCAAATAGGTCTTATTATCACGGTTAAAGACAACCAGTTACTTTTCCTTAGGCAGTGCTTTTTTACGTTTTCTTTTAACTTCATAAATATCACTCCTCCTGTCTCTTAAATTAGTAACACTGCCAAATTCATTAAGTTCTCTCAATAAATCAATATCAAGATCAACAACCAAAATCATTTCTGTATTTGGTGTAGCCTCAGCCTTAATACCATCAGCAGGAAAAGCAAAATCGCAAGGTGTAAAAACCATCGATTGTGCATATTGAATATCCATATTCTGAACCTTCGGCAAATTACCAACAGAGCCAGCTATGGCAACATAACATTCATTCTCAATTGCCCGTGATTGAGCACAATTCCTCACTCGCGAATATGCGTTTTGAGTATCGGTCAAAAATGGAACAAACAATATATCCATTCCATCCTGTGCCATAATACGACTCAACTCTGGAAACTCAACATCATAACAAATAAGTACTCCTATCTTACCACAATCTGTATCAAATGTCTGAAATTCTTTACCTCCCTGCAAACCCCAAACACGTTTCTCATCGGGTGTAACATGAATTTTTTCATATCGCTCAGTTGTTCCGTCTCTTCTGCAAAGATAACCTGCATTAAACAAACCCTCATCATTAATTTCAGGCATACTACCCGAAATGATATTGATGTTATATGAAACAGCAAACTCGGAAAGTTTATGAACTATTGGTTGAGTGAATTTTGCTAACTCTCTTATCGCTCCCGATTCAGTAAGATGATTATATTCTGACATGAGGGGAGCATTGAAAAACTCAGGAAATAAAATAAAATCAGATTGATAGCGCGAAACAGTGTCAATAAAATACTCAACTTGCTCCATCACATCATCCAGATTCCTGTATAGTCGCATTTGCCATTGAATGAGACCTACCCTAATGTTTTTCTTAGTAAAAACAGGTTTCTTATCTGATTTCTCATAATAAATATTTTTCCACTCCATCAACACACCATAACTTTCTGAGGCTTCATCTCCTTTCAAATAATCTTTTATAATTTTGGAAGGTTGAAAATCATTTGCTAATTGGAAGTCAAACACTGTGTCATGAATTTCTTTTCGACGCACCTTACTTACATACTGCTCAGGAGAAAGCTCCAATGAATAACGATGATAATTTGAAATTCTTCCACCAAAAACAATGCCTTTTAAATTTAATCGCTCACACAATTCTTTTCGATAGTCATAAAGCCTCCTACCTAAGCGCAACCCTCTATAGTTTTTTTGAATAAACACTTCTATACCATAAAGCATATCACCCGTAGAGTCGTGTGTGCCAAAGCTCTCATTATCTGTGATAATATCATATGTGTGATGGTCATCATATTTATCATAATCCACAATAATAGATAGAGCACATCCCGCAATTTCACCATTTACCTTAATAGCAACTTGGCCCTCAGGAAAAATCTTAATTAGTTTTTTTATTTTTTCTTCCGACCACATTTCATCGGATATATATTTGTAAGAATCAACCATAAAAGGTCTCAACTCTTTAAAGCCAGCAAGCGTAAGGTAAGTAATTTCTATATTCTCTATTTCCATGTTTAATTTATTATTTTAAAGGACTTACAAACTTATAACAAAAAGGTATAACCGTTATCTAAAATATGTTTTAATATTCAAATCAGGCTAATTAGAATGGGTTAGTAATAAGTCGGTTGTTATATTTGTTAGGTTATCAGGTTTCGAGTCCATCAATAACCACAAAAAAAATTTTCTAAACATTTCTTCAATGGAAGATTTCATTGTCAACAGTTGAAACTTGAA
>JAQVZQ010000134.1 GCA_028708095.1 Dysgonamonadaceae bacterium | reverse complement strand
CCGCATTATTCATCACTCTTTTATTATTATATGTGTTATCAACTAGTAACCAAAGGCTTACAAACTAATAAAATTTTAATTCAAAGACCCGCTTTTGGATAGTGTTCGCTTTTATCTTTACGCATCTACTTCGTTGCAAACCCCTTGAAATAGTGGTCTATATCGGCGGAGTTCGACGTCTTGCATCTACGCAAAGCTAAAAACGTGAATAATACGGTTTAATAAGACTAAAAGGAGTAAATGTCTCATATTTTTAAGGTTTTTGACACAATATGTTTTATTGAAAAGAAAAAAAAGAGTACCTTTGCAACCTAAATCAAAAGAGTTCATCTTGACAAACAATTAACTATTTAAATATATAACAATTTAATATTAAAACTATGATTAAAGTAGGTATCAACGGATTTGGACGTATTGGACGTTTGGTATTCCGTGCAATTCAAGGACAAGAAAACATACAAGTAGTAGGAATTAACGACTTATTAGACGTTGACTACATTGCATATATGTTGAAATATGATACTGTTCACGGCAGATTTGACGGAACAGTTGAAGTAAAAGACGGTAAGTTAGTAGTAAACGGTAACGAAATTCGTATTTCATCTGAAAGAAACCCTGCAGACCTAAAATGGAATGACGTTGGTGCCGAATATGTTGTTGAATCAACAGGATTATTCTTATCAAAAGACTCAGCAAAAGGACACATTGACGCTGGTGCAAAATACGTAGTAATGTCTGCACCTTCAAAAGACGACACCCCTATGTTTGTTTGCGGCGTTAACGAAGACAAATATGTGAAAGGTGATACATTCGTATCAAACGCATCATGCACAACAAATTGCTTGGCTCCTATAGCTAAAGTATTGAATGATAAATTCGGTATCTTAGAAGGTCTTATGACTACTGTACACGCTGTTACTGCAACACAAAAAACAGTTGACGGTCCTTCAGCTAAAGACTGGAGAGGTGGCCGCGCGGCTTCAGGAAACATCATTCCTTCATCAACAGGTGCTGCAAAAGCAGTTGGTAAAGTTATTCCTGAACTTAACGGTAAATTGACAGGTATGTCACTTCGCGTTCCAACTCTTAATGTATCTGTTGTTGACTTAACAGTACGTTTAGAAAAAGAAACTTCTTACGAAGAAATCTGTAAAGTGATGAAAGATGCTTCAGAAGGTGAGTTAAAAGGAATATTAGGATATACAGAAGAAGCTGTTGTTTCTAGTGATTTCATTGGTGATGCACGTACATCTATCTTTGATGCTAACGCAGGTATCCAATTAAGCCCAACTTTTGTGAAAGTTGTAGCTTGGTATGATAACGAGTGGGGATATTCAAACAAAGTAGTTGAACTTATAAGGCACATGGCTAAAGTGAACGGTTAATTAATCTTAGCAAGAAAACGCCAAATACTGCGTTACTCTCGTTTTTGAAACAGTCATTTACTAAAGTAAACTCCTTATTTTCAAAAACTTCGAAAGCCTTGTCTTTGACGCTTTCTTATCAAAGACTCAAAAGCAGCAGTTTTGTGGCAGACACTAATTAATTAGTACACCGTTCTCTTACACATATATTATAAGTAAAAAACGTTCTCAAGAAATTGGGAACGTTTTTTTGTGTCTTAACTTTTGATTTAATTATCGGAGAATAAAAATCGCTCAGAATTCTATATTTGAGTTTAATCAGAAAAGCCAATTTGGTTGCTTTTTATCCTAATCTCTTTTGAAGACAAAGACTTTAGCAGATTGTTGATTCGCTGGCTCAAATCTCTCGACTTGTGCCTTATAGCGTAAACCTCATAGTCACTAATTGAAGACTCGCTAAGAATTGAAAGTTTTGAAAGTCGACTCATATTTACTTGTCTAATTTGTCTATGTAGCAATTTGTAAACAAATTCCCAATTCTTTCATCAAATGAGCTTTTTTCAAATGATTATTATGTATTATAGTTAATATTAATTCTCTTTTCAAGTTATTTCGTCAACTTCACAAACTTTTTTCTTATAATAATCAATAATAACAATATTTATTGTTATCTTTGGCTTAAACAAGTACTAGTGAAAAAAAGTCAAACGACTTATGAAAATAATTTGATAATAGTGCGCATTTAATCTCAACGATACAAGAAATGAATTTATGATATAAAGCCATGATTACTAATGTACAAGTAGAAGGTCCATGGATTAGAGTTTATGGACACAACAGTGAAAGACTGTCTCAAATGCCTTACTTCAATCTAAAGATAATTGGATTTAGCTCCGATTATTTTGTGACACGAGAAGGTCCATGGATCATAACTTATGACAGACGATGTCATAAAATTGGTCAGATGCTTTCCAAAAAAGTGAAAATTCGTGATGTCTCAAAAGAAAACTTCACTATCAAAGATGGCTCTTGGTTAAAAATGTATGACAAATATTGTTGCTTAATTAATCAAAGATCAATTAGACGAAAAATAAAGTTGACTTCATTAAAGTCTAGAGAAAGGGTTCATCTCGAAAAAAACCACCTTTTGTATTCTATATTCGGCAAAGAAGTAATTTAAACAGGTAAAGTATTACTTCTATTTCAAAAACTCAAAAACAAGGGTTTCAATTGGCAGATAGAACTTATCAAATTTGTTTGTCTTTATCTCTCTCGTTTACACTTTTTTCAATTTTGTTTAAAGGCAGTAACGTTTCACCACCATCATTCTCTGCCTTCCTTTTATCATTGTTAGCTACTGATAAATTTTCTAAAACAACTTTAGTATCATTTATTTCTTTTTCTTTATCATCAATAGCATTTTCTACAGCAACCTCATTACCAGCCTCTCTTGCATTTTTGTTACCTGAACTTGTCGAATGCTCATTTTTCAATTGGTCATATATAACCATCGGTAAATTTTTCTTTTCTTCCTCCTTTCGAGCATTCTCTTTGTAGTTCTCAATGAGCTTTTTAACTGCATCAGTAGTTTCATTTTTATTCTTTCGTTTTATAGTGCGTGATTTCAACGCTGTGCGATAACTCATTAATAGACTATTTATTTCTCTGTTATATACGTGATAGATGTTATCTTCTAGACTATATTTATCCTTTTCTGTGAATATATTGAGCTGGTCTACAAATATTTTTAAATCGTGGTAAGCAGCTTTTCTTACGAACCTTGCTTTTTTTGTTCTAGCTGCCATATCATGAGTGCGACACTCGAAGTTGAGGTCAATCTCTTTGGTTAAATCAAAAGCTAGTAATAGATACTTTTCTATATCTAAAAACGTTAAGGCTTCACTTATCTTTGAATCCATTTTGCGTACATGCATCAAGTTTTCAACAAGTCTGCTTTGCAGGTTGATGGATGGCACATAAAGTTTTTCACCTTGTTGTTCCAACCAGGAGATAAGTACTTTACTCGTTGATCTTTCCTCTTGACTATACATCTTTGCATCTAAATGTCTGCGCAATGATATCAAATAATCGGTGCGAATACGAGTTTGCTCATTCATAACGCAGGTGAGCTCATGACTGCGAGGATCATTTCCAATGTATCCAATGTCGCTTAAATGTCTTGTGATATCCAAAAAAAATCTCTTGACATGCTCATCCGGTAGTTTTTCCGCATCAATATTGGAGCAAATTTGTTTGTAGAGTTTGGCAAATTCACCGTTTCGCAAATTGTTCATGAAGTTAATGTGTATTTTTTTCATAGTTTCTTACCTTTTAAAATTAAATAACCTATTAACACTTGACAATATTAACTTAAAATTTTGACACTACCAACATAAATCATTTAATTGTTATGATTTGTTGATAAGTTTCTACTTTAAAATGATAAAAGACTGTTTGCATTGGTATTTATAGATTAAAAAATAGAGAGTTTAATTATTTCTGGCAATATCGGTTATATTTGTTCGAGGTTTAATTTGTATTGGTTAATGAGTAACCCCTATATTTCATTGAGGAGATTAACATTCTGCAAATAAAATTCTCTCCTCTACTCTCATCAAAACTTTACATCATACAATGTTATTGATATTAATCGGACACAAGAAAGTCAAGCCTTACCAACCAATGACCCATATCCAGCAACGAAAAAATGACCCTATACAAAGTCATTACTCTCATCAAGACAGATGCTTTATTGTCCTAACACATCATTCACTCTCTACAAGTAGCCTGATAATCTATGATGAATGTATCATCACTCACAAAAAGTAGCCTATTAATTAATAGTGAATGTGTCTTTACTCAAAACTTTGGGTAAGAATTATAGAAAATCCACTCAATTACTATAATTCTTACGTAAGATTAGGGACTGCATGAAACTTTAATTAGAAATCTTACGTAAGAATATGCATCAAATGCTTTTCAAATAGAAATACTTGCGTAAGATTTGGTCTTAAGAGAGTGATTTGTCAAAAAACTTATGCAAGGAAACTATATCACGGTTACAATTTGCAAAAACCTTACGTAAGACATATAGTTAATTCACTCTAAAGTAGATATTCTTACGACAAAATAATAGTAAGAAATATAATATAAGCTGTAAATGGAGCAAGATATTAATAAAAAGTCATACAAGAAGATAGTAATAAAGACGAATTAGTGTATAGGATAAGTCATATTGAATAGAATTGTCTCCATTAGAGAGCAAGTGGTTTGTTTGAAGTGTTTTACATGACTCTTTATAGAAGGAGTAAAAGTGTAAGCAATGAAAAATCAACGTTATTTGAGAGAAACTGCAAAACATTGCCAATGAGTTGTGTGACTTGTTTTAAACAAACAAACTACGTTTACTATACTTCTAAACTCATTTTGAATAAACGACTTTGCTTGATGGGTGCTGAATTGCTGTATCGAAGATATTTTGCATAATAACATTCCACCAACTAATAGCAATTATAGAAAAGGGCGAACCTCTCAGCTCGCCCCAATCAATCTTCCTCACCTTATAGAGGATTATATTTATGTTTTAAGGATTAGCTGTCCACCCCGGATTTTGAGTAAGCTTATCATTCAGCGATATCTGATTGGATGGTATAGGATACCAATAATGTTTCTTATCATAGATACGCTCTTTGCCTTTCGATCCATCAATGTAGTTGCCAACGCGTGGAACTGCTGTATCGAATGGATCGTTTACAATATTGGCACCCAGTAGAATATCAGGATGCTGCTTGGAATCAAGTTTATCCAACTGATGCCAACGGATCAAATCCCAATAGCGTGCCCAATTGTCAAACATCAACTCAATACGACGTTCGCGACGAACTTCCCATATCAAATCATTTACACCCATATCATTTGCTGGATCAGAAAAACCAACATTCACAGTAAGTGGCGGTAGCCCTGCTCTTGCTTTCAATTTATTCACTGATTTATCTAAATCGGCTTGCGTGGCTGTGCCCAATTCTGCACAGGCTTCGGCATACTGAAGATAAACAGTAGATAGCCAGAAAATAGGTGCATGAGTAAAGTTTCTAGTTGTTTGATTGCGATACATATTATCGATTGCTTTGTTGTCATACTTGCTCACCCCATATCCAGTAGAAGATGTATTAGAAATACCGCTTCCGAAACGAGTGAAACCTCTGCCAACATACGATAATGCAGTATCAATAGTTTGTTCTAAACGTTTGTCTCGCAAAGCCAGCATGTGGGTAATGGAAAGGACAGTGTCTGGAACTACTTTACCAGCTACAACCTTTGTTCCAACAAACATTTTTGCAGCGTCATTCTTATCAAGAGTTGTCAATGCGAGGGGTTTGCCATCGGTAAACAAATATGATTCGAAAGCATCTTTTGTTAGTCCACTCATCTGAGTTGATGAACTAATATATGCAATCAAAGAATGTTGCAAGATGTCTTGTTTATAAGCTTTATAGAAAATCATCTCAGGATTTTTAGACAAGTCCAATGAGTTATAATTGCCCTGATAAGAAGGATTCAATGTATAAGCTTGATCCATCAAATAACTGGCAGCTGTTTTGGCTTCTGTCAAAAACTTAGTAGCTCCTGCCATATCGGGAGCTGATTGCCCATCGGCCACTTTGCGGTATTTACGGAATGTTCCTTCAAACAAGCATATTTCAGCTTTCATGGCTTGAGCAATGTTACGATTGAGGCTAGTTTTAGATTTATTATCGTACATGTTTACAGTTGCAAAATTTAAATCCTCCAACACCTTGTCCATAACACCGTCACGATTTTCACGAGGACCATATAAAATGCCCTCTTCAGTAATATCAAGTGATTGATCAACCCAAGCAACATCACCATAAGCTCTTACTAGTTGATAGTAGTGCCAAGCACGCATCAGGCGACCAAAACCTTTCCAGTGGTTTTTTGCTGCATCGCTCATATTCACTTTATCCACATTTTCCAACAAAAGGTTGGCACGTCTTATTTCAATCCAGCCATCACGCCAGTTTGTACTACTTGCAGGTACATTTTGGAAAGACCAATCTGTAAAACTATTTCCTGCTTGATCATCATTAAGGGTTCTAAAGTAGTACAATCCTGTACCACCTGCATTACCATAACCCAGAAACTCTTCGTAAAAAGTGTTTGTATAACCCCTTACGTTGTTCTCACTGGTCCAAAAGTTTTCATCAGTAAAAGTATCCAACGGTCCTTTATCCAAAAAGTCGTTGCATGCTGTAAAGAACAACATGAGTGATGCGATGTATATTAATATTAATCTGTTCATATTATTTGTCTATTTAAAGATTTCATTAATTGATTTAGAAAGTAAGTTGAACACCAAATGACATGGTTCTGAACATAGGATCGATACGTCCCCAAGTGGCATTGCCTAAGCTAGCACCATCTTCCTTATCGTTCACCTCAGGGTCAACCGGTGCGTTACTTCTATTAATTAATTCCGCCAAATTGTTTGCGCTAAAATAGATTCTTGCCTTTTGCAAGTATACTTTTGAAGCTATTTCTATGGGCAGAGAATATCCTACTGTCAAGTTTTTTAGTCGCAAGTATGCCATGTTGACAAGGTATTTAGATTGTGGATAGAAGTTGTTGCGCCCCAATTCCAAAACAGATATTGTTCCTCTTCCTGCGTTTCCAGGGAAAAGACGAGGAAACTCTGCATTCGGGTTTGGATTATCTTCTGTCCAATAATCTGTTTGATTGGCATAAATGGCATCTGCCCCGCGCATGAATGGCATCACAAATGCACTTTGTGTCCACATTGAACGTTGTCCTACACCTTGAAAAAAGACATCGAGATCGAACCCTTTGTATTCTCCACCCAATCTAAATCCGTACTGATACCTTGGTGTGAAATTGCCAATAACTTTAAGGTCACCATGATCGTCGGCAGTTCCTTTACCTCCGTCAATTACTCCAGTATTATCTAAATCTTTAAACTTAACATCACCAGGACCAAATACAAAAGTACCTTGTTGCAATCCTTTTTGTGAAGGAATACCCTCTTTGTAACTACCATCTGAGTTAAAGTCGTCTTTAGTAAAATATCTATCGGTTTCGAAACCCCATATATCACCATAGCGTTTACCACTGTAATTGCTATTAAGCAATTTAGTGTCATTGTCCCATGTAACAATATCGGTGACAAAATCACCAATATTTGCATTGGCATACACCAACAAATCGTTGTAACGATGACGCCAATCAACACTCAACTCCCAACCTCTGGTTCTAAGCTCACCCGCATTAGTATAAGGAGCAGTTGTTCCTAAAATTTCGGGTAATGTACTACCAGGTGCTAACATATCTTTTGTGGTTCGTTGATACCAATCGAAAGTTACATTCAGGTTATTGTTCATAAACCCAAAGTCTCCACCAAAATCCAATGTTTGAATGCGTTCCCACTTCAACGTAGATGAAACCAGTTTAGGTAGATTGTAGGCAACTACTTTCGTGCCGCCATCCGTTAACCAATGTGTGTTTGCGTCGGTTAGTTTTGTCATGGTTGCATTAAACATATTGCTTCCTACAGCTTGATTACCAATTTCACCGTATGATGCACGCAGTTTTGCATTACTAACAATATCTTTAATTGGTTCGAAATATGCCTCCTCGCTCATGCGATACCCTGCTGATGCAGAAGGGAAGAACGCCCAGCGGCTATTAGATGGAAAACTTGACGAACCGTCATAACGTCCATTTAATTCAGCCAACCATATTCCATTGTAATCGTAATTTAAACGTCCGAAATATCCAGCCGACGCTTTTTCCCAATGAGACCCACCTACAGTTTGATCACCTGTAGCCAAATTAAATTCGGGCAAATTATAATCTAGCAAATCGGCACGTCTTGATGTATGTAAAAAGTAAGTTTCGCTTTCAGCGTTAGCTCCCAACATAAGGTTGAAATTATTGCCATCACCAACTTTAAACTCATAATTACCATACACGTTCAATGCAAAGGATTTATTTCTACTTGATCGTTGTTCTACTGAAGAACTGCTGGTAAAACTTGCAATATCTACAATTTCCCCTCCCCAAGAGTTCCATCCTTCCAGTGGGATGTAGGCTTCTTTACGAGTATAGTTTTCTTCATTGTAGGTATAGTCTGAATTAAGCGTAAGTCCTTTTGCCAAAGTGGCTTTTGCAAATCCACCCATACGAACGAAGCTATCATTGTCTGTCCAATCACCTGCTTGTTTACGATAAGCTATGTCGTTACGAAAATCCTCTCCTTTATATGTACCATATGGTCCAAAAAAACTACCCCAACGCCACATATACTGATAAGTTGTTCTACGTGTTGCAGGTCCTACAAAATCTTTATTGCTATAGTTAAACCTTGCACCTACTTGCAACCAATCAGTAACCTCTGAAGTTAAATTGAGCATAGTAGTCCATTTGTTCAACTTTTCGGGGAAGAAAGTCATTACACCCTCTTCGTGATTATGCCCTACTGACATATAGTAAGAAGTTTTTCCACTTGTACCCTGCACTGAAAGGTTATGACTTTGACCTGGTTTCCATTTGCGGAACATAATATTCACAACATCCCAGTCGGCAAAATACATACCTACTCCATTGTTATCTAACACAAAATCCTTGTCTAATACCATTTCTCGATAACCTGCTTTCTTGCCATTGTTTTCATCTCTCCATTTTTTGGCATAAGGAAGCATTTGGTCTAAATACATTCCAAACAACTCGTTAGCCAAACCTGCACGATTGTTTGCACTTATCAGAGCTTCTATCTGAGATGGTACATCGGGATAGTTAGGGAGAATAGTAGGTGTATCAAAAGAAAAGTTGTTAGTGTAATTGACTGATACACGATCCGTTTTTTGTGCCGACTTCGTGGTAATTAATATCACACCAAAAGCAGCACGCGTTCCATAAATAGAAGTAGATGCAGCATCTTTCAATACTGAGATACTCTCGATATCTTGTGTATTGAGTAGTGAAATATCATCCATAGCTACACCATCTACAATAATTAAAGGCTTGCTCGTCGCATCGTTGCTAAGCGTACCCAATCCTCTAATTGATAGTGAGGGTTGCTTTCCCAGTTGACCACTACTACTTATAATACTCAATCCTGGCACTGCACCTTGCAATGCTTTGGATATATCTGAATAGGGACGAGCCTCAAGGGTTTTACCCACATCTACAGTTGTAACTGCACCTGTAAGGTTGGCTTTTTTCTGAGTTCCATAACCCACAACTACTAATTCGTCCAATAATTCAATATCAGCACTGAGTATGATGTTTAAAACAGGTTTAACGGCAACCTCTTGTGTGTTTAAACCAACATAAGACACTACCAATATATTAGAACCAGCTGGAACGTCCAAAGTAAAAGCCCCGTCTATATCGGTAATGGTTCCTAATGTCGTACCTTTCACCAGAATAGATGCTCCAATTACTGGTTCACCTGTGTCGTCTGACACATTACCCACCACTTGGGTCTGTGCAATAGTTATTCCTACACCCATAAAGATAGGGTGTCCAATATAGTGTTCCTAAATTGAGGCTTTTTCCTGTGTTCTTTTCTTTGTTTTTCAACAACTAATTTATTAATATAAACTTGTGTTTTATATGTAAAATAACTTGTGTATATTGCTGAT
>JAQVZQ010000133.1 GCA_028708095.1 Dysgonamonadaceae bacterium | reverse complement strand
CCAGAGTTAATTTTTTCATTATCTTAATCTTGAAATTTTAATTCACTTATTCTATTCCTCCAGCCTCTTCTAAATTCTTTATTTTTGGGATTATATGTACAGATTTCGTCGATGAATTTAAATCTTAAATTTTTAATGGCATTGAAAAGTTCAAGCGCATTAGATGAGTTTATATGAGATAATGTTAAATCTCCAATAATTCCGTCATCGTCCAATCCCAAATATTTTTGAACTCTTCGAATAGCATGAGTTCCACTGTTCCAAGTCCAATCTACAATGATATTAGCGACAGATTGGCTAATTATTTCATCAGCTTTACATCTATTCCAAAAACCATTTATGAAGATATAGTCCCATTGCTGATTGGTTATATTTTTTAAATCTCTAATGGTTTTATTTGCACCAAAATAATGTTGAAAGACGGCAAGCGTAATCCCTCTATTGGTAGGGCCACCTGCATCGTTTTTCTTATTCGAAAAACCGCCTTCCTTGTTTAAAATGAAGGGAATTAATTTATTTGGATTTGCCATAATTATTTAGTTTGATTATTGTTCCCATGGTCTCGAGTGAGCTTAGCACATGCCGCCATTCCAGCAGGGATAGCTATAATATAAGGATAAATGTCAATCCACCATTGAGGTTCAATTGCTCCAGATGCAATCATTGCAGTATGCATGGCCAATCCAATACCACTAATAGATATTCCAATTTTTACAATAGCCTTAAAGAATTTAGGAGTCTTAGAGTTCCATCTATCTTTGATCTCTAATATTATATTTTTAATTAATGATATTATTTTTCCCATTTTTTCTATTTTTTGTTATTTCGTTTATTTCTTCTGTGGTATAAGGAGAGCGTTGCGGGCAATTTCCATTGTGGCATCCGTCTCCAATCAATCGATTTACAATACGTTGCAATTTTACTATTTCTTCTTTGTTATAGTTTAATATCTTTTTTTGGTCATCAATTTGATTTTGAAGTTTGGAAATTTGATTTTCCTGTATTTTCTTTTCAATATCATAGGCTTCTCCTTGGGCCTTTAAAACTCCTTTAATATATCCGAGTTCCAAGTTTAGATTTTTAACATCCGTACTTTTTTTATTCATAAAAAATTGGATTATATTTCCCATGATGGAAATAATTGAAACGCATATCATCGCAAACATTGTATACATGGCATTCCCTCCTATTGATTAATTCCAATCATTTCCTGATTGGTTTGTGTTTGTTTGGGTGCAGTTTGCTGTTGGGATAATTGTTGTTGTGCAACTGCATCATCTTGCTTCTTTCTCCTTTCAACTTCATCGGGAGCTGCATGAGGAGAATTTTCAATAATAGTTTGTTCAGACAACCACTTTGATTCAATGCCCAAATTAGCGATCATCGTATTTTTGCTTTCAGGAGTCCAAACTGATAATCTAGCTTTGATCTGTAATTGAGTATATTTATTTGTCGTACCACTTTCCAAACTTATCATCTCAGCAAAAAGAGCTGCCATATCGTCGGTAAAATCAGACCAATCTAATACTGTTTCAGTTGCCAGAGCCAAATCATTCTGCATTGCAAGTTGTACTGCGTTACCTCCAATATCTCCTCCAACCTTTAAATTGTCGGGAGTCATAAAAGTTACTCCACATGCTATTTGTAAATCTCTCTCTAAATCATGAACATAATCTATCATTCCAGTTGGTTCGGGGAATGCAATAACCTTGGCGTCTTGTTTCCCATTACTATTGTCTGCTGATAGATTAATAATTAATGTAGAACTATCTCTTTTAAAACTATTTTGATCCATCTGCCCCGTCAAGACAAGCCCAAAGGTTCCAAATCGCTTGAGGGCTATTGCGTGAATATTTTTCATGAGCTCAATCATTTCTATGATTGATTCTCCATATTCCCAAGCAACCTTACCTCTTTTATATAATAAGGGACACCTAGAGAATCCGTGAGTTTCACGCTCCATAATCCAACCATTATCAGTTTCCTCTCCCTCCTGTGCCTGTGTTAATCTGTAGTGATAAGTATCATCATAAGTATCAATTATTTTAGTACCGTCGTCTATGGCATAATATAAAGAACAAGCAATTTGGTCTCCGTACTCATTATAGTTTGGAATTGCAATATATCCCTCATCATAGGAGTAAACCTTAACACTCCCCTTATCCGTGCTTTTATCAAATCTAAATAAAAGGGCAGCATCCCCGACAGTTTTTTGTTTGGAGAAGACTTTCCTTTTTATATTTTCCATGTTCCTCATCTGCCACTGTTGTTTATATTCCGAAAAGAGTTCATTTATTGAATCGCTTCGGTCAGAGTTACATAAGGAAAATTCCATTGGATTGGAGGTAGCATGCAATACGTGTCGAGCCTTAATATTCTTTTGATATGGCATTGTTATCGTCAAGTCATCAATATTAAGAATATTATCTCCATATTTTACCACAATGTGTGGAATAGACTTGTTATAAATAATCTTATGAAGACTCGGATCATATTCTTGCAAATATAAATCTTGGGGTATTTCGCGTAATTTCAATATACTGAAATTGGCACAAGTTTTTGTCGTAATATCAAGCGTGGGATATTTGTTTGGATCATTCAAGGTTAATGATCCTCCCCGAGTGAAAGGTCTCTTTTGGGTGAGTCTATCCGGGCTCTCTAAATACCAATTAATATTTTTTTGTGTAATCATAAATTGCTAAATATATTAAGTATATTTTCAGAATTAAGAGTAATTTTATTTTGAGTTTGAGCGTCTTTTATCATATTCTGCTCTGGTTTCATATTGATATAATTCAGAATGTCATTGGCATCAAATTTCATTTTTGAATGTCCTGTGAGTTTTGCCAATGCTTCATAGCAAACTGAATATGCAACCCCACATCTCATAATTATATTATCTATTAGATCGGGGGACAAACCCTTTAGCGAATAGTGTTGTTTCTCCTTGGGCAAACAATGGATCCTTCCGGTAGGAGTCTTTTCAAAAATAAATGCCTTACTTTCGAAAATCATTTGTTTGCAAATAGTAGTAGCGCCTTCTCTTTTTAACTTTTGATGCGTATACCTTTTGTTTTTTAAGCTAGGATCAAATGTTATCAACCCGCATTTAATCATATTAATTCCGAGATAAGCAGCTTCATCCTTGAACCTTTCAAAATTCATTTTACTTTTCCCTGTCGCACTTACCGCTCCGCTAAATGCAAAGCCGTATTGTCCATACGGGTTATCATTTCCAACGCCACCAGCTTTTTTATATAGATCAAAGACATCTGTAATCGCAGCATCACCCTGAACATCTATTATAAGTTGACTTTTATTACAATTATGTTTACTCATAAAAAATATGATTCTATTAACAGCTTGTTCAAAGGTATTCTTTTCCATGAAATCTATATCGTCACAATGAAAACCTATCCAATGCATCAAAACCATGTTGTCTGTCCCCATGAATGCCATATCCACGGTAATCTTTTCAGTCTTCCTGATGTACTCTTCCTGAGCTGGCATTCTGAACATATTTTCAATATGCTCGGGCCTTAATTCTGTTGGGGTAGATTCTTCTTCCTCTTCATCTTCGTCATCAATTGAATAATTCCAGTTGTTTTCATAAGAAGATTTGGCAGTTGCACTGTTTGCCGTAAGTCCACGATAACGTTTGTTTTTTGCTAACATGACCTTATTATCTCTGGCATCAAATGTAAAAAACGCCATAGAAAGAATAAAATCTTCGTAAGTCATATCATTGTCTTTCTCTAATAATTTATCAATAATATTCTTACATTTTAAATATACTTCTTCTTTTGTTCTTCCGAAATAAGTTTCTTCGACTTTACCATTGTGCATGAAAAAATACATAACTTTTCCATCCATATCTTTAATAGGAGTTCCATCTTCTGCAATCCAACCACCGCCATGTTCTCCATTTCCGCACAATGTTCTTAGGGGACAATTTCTTTCAGGGTTTTGAGCTAAATAAATTTGAGCATTACCTATACTATCTGCTCTCAAACGAGTCTGAAAGGTAGTAATAGTTTCCCAAAGAAATTTATTAGCTTCGTCGAATATGAACCTTTTAGATTGTAGGGCCTTTGCTATCTTATCTATAACAGATCTACTTTCATTATCCAGTTGCTGAAATTTTATTTCGCTTCCATTATAAAATTTAACGCCCATGTCGACTTGATTCCTTATTATTTCTCCTATGGGATCTCTTGGTTGACGTTTCACGGCGCGATCAACTAAAGGATAAATTTGTTTTATAGTATCTGCTACCTTTCCTGCTCCCCAAAAGTCAGATACGTTACGCATGAAGCAAACTATCTTAGCACCCGGATTTTTAACTAAATAATCAATAGGAGCATAATACAGAGCAATTGATTTTCCACCACCTGTATTGCCAGTTAGGACAACAAAATCAGCACTACTTCTAATAGCATTGTATTGATTTTCTGTTCTAGGTTTAATAATTATATCTTCTTTCTTACCCTTCACTGTGTTATGATTATTTATGAATGCAAAATTACACAATAATATATATAGAATAATCCATTTAAAACAAATTTTAGGAGTGCAAAATAAAAATACAATCTTTATCTTTTTTAATATTGTTGTTTATAGATAAAATGATTTGTAATTTTGCATAAATTTAAAAACCAAAACAAGAAATGTAATGGCAACACAAGAAGAAGTCCTACAGAAAGTAGGAGATTATTGTAGCGAGAAAAGCTACACGCTGGACGATGTTTTTCGTTCAAAATTTTCGGAAAAATTCGCAGCTGCAAACGCAGAGGCGAATATCAATGACGCAAATGTTTTAGATTCGATTAAGTTCAATCTCGATACGGCATTCTCTGCCACTTCAAGAGGAATTGAGGCGAACGAAAAAACATGGAAGGCCAAAGAGGCTGAATATTTGAAAAAAATTGAATCCTATGAAAAGACGCCCAAAATTACTCCTGAGAAGAAACAACCTGAGAAACCAGTTGCGGAAATCCCAGATGATGTAAAAAAGAAGTTGGAAGAGTTGGAAAAGCTTCAAATGGAAGGGCAGAAGCGAGAGAAACGCGCGAATGTTTTAAAATTAGCCCAAACAGGAATCAGAGAAGATTTACATGGGAAGTTGGAGGATGTGTTAAATATTATGCAACTCGACTACACCAAAGATGAAAAGGATTTGGCGAAACAACTAAATGACAATTTTAATCTTCTTTACAAGGGCTCAATTGGGGACATAAAGCCAATATCGCCTCAAACGACTAATAAACGGTTGAATGATTTTTTGGCAAGCTTACCCAAATCAAATGTATATTAATTAATTTTTTAAAAAATGGCAGCAAATTTAGGAATATTTTTCCAAACATCCAAAGAGATCCGAGGAGGTAGGACCATTTGGGTAAAGGATGGGAATCCAAGTACTCGAGCCAATGTTCGCTCGGGTAATAGTATAGCTAATCCCTTTGTGGGTCCCGGCCGAGCATTTATGGGAGATTTATTTGAATATCGGGACGATGGCCCGGGTTATATCTTTAAAACCTTTCAGGTAGTTACTGCTTCTGCTTCTGATGCTACTTCGGTGGTATTTAACGCAGACGGATATTCTACTAATCCAGAGGTCGGAAATTTGATTATTAAATCAGGAAATAGCGCTACCGAGATAGGGCTGGTGGGTACCATTACGGCGGTTAACTATGACTCTGATACGCAAAAATTCACTTGCACGCTTGATAAGGCAATAGGAGCTTTATCCGTCGGTGATGTTGTTGTTGAAGCCATGTTATTAGATGCTGATACAGCAGACATTTCGGTAGACAAAGTGGCATCTTCGGCGCCAAGTACGGCAGCTATTGGAGATAAATATCTCAATACGGCTGATGGAAAGGTTTATACCGCAACAGCAACAGATACATGGGGAACTGGAGTTGCAGTAGATTCGGGCAAATATGTGTTTGATAAGGCAACATCAAAATCTTATACATTGGTAGCTACCACGATGACAGAAGTTGTCTCTGGAACTCCTCTCGTTAAGAACCCTAATACTTTTCTTGAACAGGATGTGGATTTCGTCCCCACGGTTGGGTTTGGATTAACAAATGTTAATTTTATGATTTCTCCTGTTTATGATAAAAAGGCCATATTAAGCGAGATGCAGCCATTGCCAGCTTATGTTTTAGCAAAAAATCGTTCATACATTCCAGGTGTATTCTGGATTTAAAAATAGGAGGAATTAATTATGCCAGGAATAGGAAACGCTTTAAAATATAGTGCTACGCCAGCTGAGATGACTCAGATGTTATATGACGCAGCAATGATCAATAGAGATACGAATCAAACTTATCTTCAAGATATTATAGATACATCTCTCATTTTTGGGGAAAATATCCCCTTTTGGCAGGAATGCTTCGACTTAGACGGGAATGAGAAACAAGCCGATTTGTCTGAAATGAAATTAAGCCCATCATGGACCGTACTTTCGTATAAAAAGAGAATGGTTCCTATGGCTGAGGCAATGGCTCCTCTCTCGGAAGGACCTCAGTTGGAAAATGAGGGATATACTACCAATAGTGGAAGTATGTACGAATATGGTTCTGGTCTCTTTCAAACTTCATTGGGACAAATGGCTCTTCAAGCTAAATTGCAAAATTTAAATGTCAAAGAACGGAGCATGATTGGTGGTTTTGTAAAAGATGCCACTGATATGGTCAAGGCCCATAATTCAAGATTATCTAATTTGGCTGCTCAGGTTTTATCTAAGGGTGGAGCATATTCGAGTGAAGGACAAGGCAATGCAAGAATTAGCACTCCACAACCAGCATATATCCCTATTACCAATTATCTTAAGGCTGGAACAAAAGTATGGACCGATCCAACTTGTGATTTACCAGAGCAAATGCGAGCAATCGAAGATGATGTTAGAATGAGAAAGGGGATCGCAGCTGATTATCCAATGCAATGGGATATTCCATATAATATGGTAAGGGATGTTCTTTTGAAAAATGCTAAGTTTATTGAGCAGGTAAATCAATATATTCGATATTTTGCTCCTACTCAAATACAAGTAATAGCAGTTGGACCTAATGGCTCTTCTACCTCTGCTACTGATACTTCCGTTATTACAATGGATCAACTTGTGGCTTATTCAAAAATGCCAGAACTTAGTAAGATTTCTCCGATTCATATTGTACAGGAAAAACAATCTTATAATGATGGTAGAAATTATCCAATTACCCAAGGTTGGGCTACAGGTGTAGCAGTGTTTAGACCAGCAGGTCCAGCCGGAGTTGTGGTTCACGGAGTTCCCAAGGATGTCGCTGTATTTAATTCGGGAGAAATAAATAATACAGTAAGTATTAATATTGCGCGTGTCGCCGGGTTCTTATATCTAATAAATAAGGTTAGTCCTGACGGAATGTTGAATAAATACAGCTCAGATGTATTAGGATGTTATGCACCCGTATTGAATGAGACGATGCTTCACTTCGTCATTGATACTTCGACCGCAAATTCATAAGTTAAATAGATAGGATATGACAATACTGGAATGGATGGGAGCCGCAACGCGGTATACGTTTGACGAAACAATATTTCAAAAAATAGCCGTCGATCGGGAAATAAGCGTCACACAGGATGCGACGACACTCACCTTCGAACAAAAAGAGCTATTAACAGCAGACTTGATATTCACCGCAGTTGTGCTCTCACCCTCTAGTACTTCGTCTGAATCCATGTTACATAATAATTTCCAACATTCGTATGGAAGCGAAAGCATCAGCAACGAGAAGAGAAATTCTGATATAAAATGGATGAAATATATCTATCAAAAATACAATGATCCAAAATTCGACTATTTGAATAGTATCTCAACTGATAAGATCCGAATAATCTCCATTCAAGATGTAATATGATCAAAAAGAATATTGAAGAATATCCATTTAGTGGAGAAATAACTCGGGTTGTTACTACCGTGGACGACAATGGAGATACTCAAACCACATCTCAAACGATATATTCCGGGATGATGGATGAATCAATGAATACTCCAGAGGTAGGCGAAACTGCTCAAACTTCTAATTATATTGTTACCATTCCTCTTACTATAGATGCAGGAGGTAAATACATTATTCCTAAAAAGGATGATAAAATAATGGTGGTGACATACGACGAAGTAATTCCACTAGTAGTTGAAAACGGAACAGTATCTCAATTGGGAGGTATTACCATAAACGCAAGTAGGGGAGATTGGTGATATGGGTTGCGATTTTTCAGGTCTTAGAAATAGGTTTGCTAAAGCATACAAACAAAGGGCTATCGACATTCAAACAAAGATGCTCTTAAGTTATGCGCCTCAAGAGCTCCAAAGAGCTTATGAGAACAGATCCTTTAAAAATAGAACATACAATTTGGCTGATAGCTATGTGTGGGTTGTCTATTATTGTGGAGAGGTTCAAGGCAGCGGATTCATGTGGGCAGGATCTAAGGCTCAATCTAATTCTATTTATGAAGGTAAAAGTATAGATGGAAGGCAATTAGCTGATGATTTCATTAACTCATATCAAAGTAACATTTCCAGTGGTTGGGAATTGGTCCTAGCAGCAGCAGCTCCTTATGCCTATAATCTAGAATCTGGAGAAGGAAGATCGAGACGATTTTATGTAATTAGTTCCGTATTCGATGAGATCACAAGTGATTTCAGAGGCAAGGCAACAGTAACATTTACAATTGATAAATCATGAATATTTCGCATAAGGACATATATACCTATGTTGCAAGCTTATTAAAGCCCGTGACAAAGAATATTTATAGGATAGAGATTCCAGTGACATTGGGATCTGATGCTATAGCAAATGGTTTTATTGTCTTGCGACTTAACGGGATTCGTGATTTTTCTGAAATTCCACTTGAAACTTATGCAACAACCCGAGTTTACGTAGAATATTATTGCCCCTCTGTGAACACAGAAACAGCAGGTGGAATAATGGACACAACTAAGTTTGATGCAGCACAAAAAGCAATAGATGATATTATTAATGCCGAATGTGCAAAAACAAATCAGACTTATACAATATCAAGAGATGCTACATTATCAACAGATGACTTCTATTCGAACAAGACGAATTCATTTTTTGTATATGTAACTTCTTTTTTAATAATGATATAATAACATTTTAATATATTAAAAGTATGGAAACGACAGTTAAAACTATTAATTTTCAATATGCAGATATGAGAACGGAGGTCGATACTCCGCCTGCTACCTACACACCTTGCACAGGTATTTTGAAGGGATTAACCCTTGCTATGGCAGATCCAACCGCAAAAACTATTGACTCTGAAATCTTTGCCCACCCGTTTGCCACAATTTATCAAGGGAAACCCCTTGTGATGAAATTTGAGTTGACAAATTATGCACTTCAAGATTTGCCACCTTTGGTTGGTGGAACTTATACAGCTGGAGTTACAGGTAAGCCCAATACATACGATGCACCTGACGATATTACTCCGACATTTCATGAATGGAAAGTATCATTCCAAAGTGGATTTGATAGCCTTGTAATATTCAAGGGCGAAACGATTGGAGTTGTAAAGAAAGATGCAGATGGGGCTTTAAACGTCTCTGTTACTGTAACTACAATGTTGCTCCCTCTTGGTGGAAAGAATTATACATATCGTATTAATGATAGCGTCATAGGAGCATAATCGTTAGCTTTAAGCAATCAATATTGGGTGGTAGTGGTTCGTCCACCATCACCCATTTATTTTGATAGGGGATAGGATTTTTCCGACAAGTGGGTTTTCGTTGTGGTTTTCTCATTTCCCCTATTTTTAAAATATAAATCACACAAATAAAGAAACCGCAAAAGATGAAAGAAAAAAAGGATATAACAAAAAAGGAAGAGGGAAAATTTGAGATTCCAGATGAACTCAAAAGGGAAATAATTGACATAATGAACGATAGCCCCGATTTAAAAAAAATAGGGGATAAACAATACAGAGTGTATAACCTGAGACCATATTCCATTAATAGAATATTGAAATTGGGGCTT
>JAQVZQ010000003.1 GCA_028708095.1 Dysgonamonadaceae bacterium | reverse complement strand
AAGAGGAGTTGTTGCAAACGGTTAATAAATTAAATAATGATCCTGATATTGATGGATTTATTGTGCAATTGCCACTTCCAAAGCATATTTCAGAAGATAAAGTGACTGAAGCAATCGACTTTCGTAAAGATGTTGATGGATTCCATCCTGTTAATGTTGGTCGTATGTCTTTGGGATTGCCTTGTTTTTTGTCAGCAACTCCTTCAGGAATTTTAGAGCTATTGAAACGATATGAAATTGAAACAAGTGGTAAACATTGCGTGATTTTAGGACGAAGTAATATTGTGGGTAAACCTGCTGCGATGTTAATGATGCAGAAAGGATATCCAGGTGATTGTACTGTAACAATTTGTCACAGTCGCACCAAAAATATAAAAGAAATTTGTTTGCAAGCTGATATAATAATCGCTGCTTTAGGTGTCCCTGAATTCCTTAAAGGAGATATGGTGAAAGAAGGAGCAGTGGTGATTGATGTAGGTACTACACGGGTTCCTTCCGATAAAACTAAATCGGGCTTTAAACTAACAGGAGATGTTGCTTTTGATGAAGTAGCACCCAAATGTTCCTATATTACACCAGTGCCAGGAGGAGTGGGTCCCATGACAATTGTATCGTTGCTCAAAAATACATTATTAGCAGGTGAAAAAGAAGTGTATAAGTAGAAGTCCCTTCATAATTTTACAATAGAATGCGTATTCAGTGTCTGATTATCTTGCTTTCTTTATCATCGATAACAGTCATTGCTCAAGAAAAGAGAGTAACGCTGCTTTTTGCGGGTGATGCCATGCAGCATATGCCTCAATTTTATGCTGCTAACACTGATAGTGGATATAATTACGCACCAGTTTTTCAATTTGTGAAAAACAACATATCTCAATTTGATATTGCTGGAGTAAATTTTGAAACAACACTTGGTGGAGCTCCTTACAAAGGTTACCCTCAGTTTAGCTCACCCAACGAGTTTGCTACTGCACTGTATGATGCAGGTTTTAACTTCTTCTTTACAGCCAACAATCACAGCTTGGACACTGGCAAAAGAGGATTAGAACAAACCATCGAGTTTATAAAAGAGTTAGGTGCAAAACAAACGGGAACATTTAAATCGCTTGAAAGACGTGAACTCACTTATCCCTTGATGATTATAAAGAATGGAATTCGCATTGCTTTTTTAAATTACACATACGGTACCAATGATATTCAAGTAGAAGAACCAAACATTGTTAACATAATAGATACACTTCTTATAAAAAAAGATTTGAAATCGGCTGAACTTCTAAAGCCTGATATAATGATTGCTGTGATGCACTGGGGTGAAGAATATCATACAAAACCTTCAAAGAGCCAAAAAAAAATCGCACAATTTTTGTTGGACAACAAGGTGAGGATTGTGATAGGACATCATCCGCATGTTATCCAACCCATTCAGACAACAAAATTGAATGATCGTATTATAAATACTGTTTTCTATTCTCTCGGAAATTTTATATCAAATCAACGCAAACCAGATACTGATGGAGGCATGATTGCGGAGATTGTTTTGAGTAAAGCTAAAGATGAGGCTTTCGTTAATATAGAATCAGTTGATTACTCCTTGGTTTGGGTACATAAAATCTTCAAATCAGGTAAAGCTGTTTATCATATTTTGCCCATTGATAAGGATGATGAAAATTATCAGAAAGACTTTACTTTAACACCTTATGAACACTTAATGTTAAAAGGTTTTGTCGATAGGGCAATTAAGACTGCTAATGCACCACTTTAAATTAATGATTCATGCAATTTATCCATTCATTTAATCGTTTTTGCACTTATAATTGTTATAATGTACAACCAAGTAATTTAAATATCTAAACAATGACTATATTATCCTTTGTTCTTCGATTATTAGCTTCAATTTTTGCTGGTGCACTTGTTGGTCTTGAGCGTCAACGTAGCAACAAAAGTGCAGGTATTCGTACGAATACTTTAGTTGCAATGGGTGCTTGCATATATGTTCTCATCAATGTCTCTCTATCCGATCACTCAGGTACTGATCCTACACGGATTATAGGGCAAATAGTTACTGGAATTGGCTTTTTAGGTGCAGGAGTTATTCTGCATCATGGAGGAAGTATACAAGGGTTAACAACTGCAGCAACCGTTTGGTGCAGTGCAGCACTTGGTTGTTTAGCTGGATTAGGAATGTATTGGGAAGTACTTATTTGTACTTTTGCAGTATTTATGATTAATGTAAGTTTTAAAACAGATAAGATTTTTTCAAGAAGCCAGGAAAGAGAAAGTCGGAAGCAAAAGAGAGATGCTGATGAGGAATAAAAGAAAGTATTATAAAACCTTTGCTACAATAACTCCTTTACATCTTTTTCGAGAATTACAATAATTGCTCAGCGTTTGCTCATCTATTACAACTTTACTTTTAATAAGGGATGCATGGATAAACTTCAGCTCTCCGTTTTTTCTATATGCAAACCCAACATGCGATGTGTCTAAGCCATCGATAGATGTAACAAAACCAATAATTGCCATGTTAGGAATATCATCTGCCTTGGCATTAATCATTTCTTTTGGTAAGTAATAAAATCCTCCTCGCTTATTTATTGTGTTTTCTATATCCACAATCTTACCCAACATAACATCATCTTTTTTCAATTTATTGTAAGCATTTCTATGTGAAGACATAAAGTTTATTTGCTTTGTTTCTTTTTTACCCGAAAGTTGGTTGCTTATATTTTCGATGAGTTTTTGTTTTTGATTTTCATATATCCAGTCAGATGTATAATGTATTCGGGATGCATAATCCGACACTTCATTGTTACGATAACGTATTCTGATCAAAATATCCCGAAAGCAATCCATCGATAATTCATTGTTATGAGTAACAAGCGATAGTGCCAAAACATTTTCAACAAAAGTAACGCAATCCAGTCCCCTGAAATTGACAACTAATCTCTCATCTTCATTTTGATCAAGTGTATGTGCAACATATGGAGTATTTAGAAAAAACTCGGCTGTTTTCTCCAAAGTTTTCTCCATAGTCTTCGTTTTGTATTGAGAAATATGTTCTACATATTTATCAAACAAAACTTCATCTTGCTTAGCCAAGTCTGTTTCTTGAGAAACTATATTCTTTGGGAACATTAAAAGCAAAGCTGATAATATAAAATAAAATTTACAGGTCATATGATATTCATTTTCCTTATTTATTAGCTTAAACCATATATTTCACCATCTTTTATATCGATCCTCCGGGCTTGTGGATCGGCTGGTAAACCAGGCATGCGCATCATTTCTCCTGCAATTGCCACAATAAACTCAGCACCCTGATTGATAACAATGTCGTTTATCTTGAAACGGAAATCTTTTGCCACACCATAGGCTTTAGGATCAGCAGAGAAAGAGTATTGTGTTTTAGCAATACAAACTGGGAATTTAGATAAAGGAGTTCCATCTATCTTCTTCAATATTTTTAATGCTTTCTCTCCAAAAACAACATCACGTGCACCATAAATTTTCATTGCAATTTTCTCTATTTTCTCTTCAATGGTGTCCTCATCATCATATGTAAAGGTGAGTGGTTTAGATGGATTGTTTTCTATTGCTTTCACAACTTCATTTGCAAAATCGACAGCACCTTCTCCACCTTTTACAAAAGCTCCATTTACTGCAAAATATACATTGCTTTCTTTGCAGAAACTTCTAACAATTTCAATTTCTTCATCAGTGTCAGTAGCATATTTATTAAATGCCACCAATACTGTTTGTCCAAATGAAGCAAGGTTTTCCAAGTGTTTTTTTAAGTTTTCCAATCCTTTTGTCAACCCAATTGTATCTTTCTCCTTAATTAGCTTTTCAGGTGTTCCTCCATGCATTTTCAAACCTTGAGCTGTCACAACAATTACGGTTAACTTGGGAGATAAACCACTTTTTCTACATTTAATATTAAAGAACTTCTCAGCTCCTAAATCAGCACCGAATCCTGCTTCAGTTATTACGTATTCGCCATAAGTCATACTCATTTTAGTTGCTGTGACAGAGTTGCAACCATGAGCGATATTAGCAAATGGACCTCCGTGAACAAATGCTGGGGTGTTTTCTGTTGTTTGTACTAAATTAGGATTGATGGCATCTTTCATAAGCACTGTAATTGCACCTGCTACACCCAAATCTTTCACAGTAAATGGTTTGTCGTCGTGAGTATAACCCAACAAGATATTTTCTATACGACGACGCAAATCATTTTCGTTTTCAGCAAGACAAAGTATTGCCATTAACTCCGATGCAGCAGTAATATCAAAACCCCCTTCGTATGGCACACCGTTACCAGGACCTAAACCTGTTACTACATATCGTAAACTTCGATCGTTTACATCTAAAACTCTTTTCCACAATACTTGCTTTATCATTTTACTGCAAGATTGATTACGTAACATATAGTTGTCTAATAAAGCTGAAATAGTATTGTGTGCTGAAGTAATAGCATGAAAATCTCCTGTGAAGTGTAAGTTTATATTCTCCATTGGCAATACTTGAGAGTAGCCTCCACCAGCAGCACCACCTTTCATCCCAAATACTGGGCCTAAAGATGGTTCACGTAATGTAACAATGGCGTCTTTTCCAATTTTATTTAGCCCCAATGCAAGCCCAATTGAAACAGTGGTTTTACCAACTCCCGCCTTTGTTGGCGTAATGGCGGTAACTAAAATAAGGTTGCTTTTGTCTACTTTCTTTTTGTCAATTAGGCACAATGGTACCTTTGCCATATGTCTTCCAAAGTTCTGCACCTCTGAACGTGGGATGCCAACTTTTTCGGCTACATCTTTCACCTTAATCAACTTAGTTTCTTTAGCAATTTGTATGTCCGATTTCATTATTAGAAATGTTTTATATTTGTTTTTTTTTAATCTTAAATTATTAGTGATGAGATATATATTATATTTTAGCTTTCAGTTTATCTTCAAGTAAAATAAGTTGATCACGTAATTGGGCTGCCTCTAAAAACTCCAACTTCTTTGCTGCACTGTTCATTGACTTGCGGGTTCTCTCAATCAATTTCTTCAAATCCTCTTTGCTGTCACCATATTTAATATCTTCAGTTTCTTCAGCAACAGAAGCATAAAAGTCAGGTTCAATATAAGCTTTGGGCTCTGCAGTTTTTGCGAATTTACCAAGTGACGATGCAGTTTTTAATTTATTTATTTGAGTTGGTGTTATACCATGCTTGGTGTTATAGGCAATTTGTTTTTCACGTCGCCTATTGGTTTCGTCCATGGTTTTTTTCATGCTATCCGTAATTCGATCAGCATAGAAAATTGATCTTCCGTTAATATTTCGTGCTGCTCGACCCACCGTTTGAGTAAGTGACCGATGAGAACGTAAGAATCCCTCTTTATCTGCATCTAAGATAGCCACCAAAGAAACCTCTGGTAAATCGAGCCCTTCACGCAATAGATTTACTCCAATTAATACATCATGCACTCCATTTCGTAACTCGTCCATAATCTTCACCCTATCTAAAGTTTCTACATCAGAATGTATGTATGTACAACGCACACCATTTTGTGCCAAATAGTCAGTAAGTTCTTCTGCCATGCGTTTTGTAAGAGTGGTTACTAAAACGCGCTCATCTTTTTCCACTCTCAACTGTATCTCTTCCATTAAATCGTCAATCTGATTGAGGGTAGGGCGTATCTCTATTATAGGATCAAGCAAACCAGTTGGTCTAATCACCTGATCAATTATAACGCCTTCTGATTTTTCCAATTCATAGTCTGCAGGTGTTGCACTCACAAATATTATCTCAGGAGTTATATTTTCAAACTCTTCAAATTTGAGTGGTCTGTTATCTATTGCTGCAGGTAAACGGAATCCATATTCAACCAAATTTATTTTCCGTGAGCGGTCTCCTCCATACATCGCCCTTATTTGCGGAATGGTTACGTGGCTCTCGTCAATTATTGTAAGATAATCATCAGGAAAGAAATCCAATAAACAGAAAGGTCTTGTGCCAGGCAGTCTGCCATCAAAATAGCGAGAGTAGTTTTCAATGCCTGAACAATAACCTATCTCTTTAATCATTTCTACATCAAACGTAACACGTTCATATAGTCGCTTAGCTTCTAATGGTTTTCCTATCGATTTGAAGAACTCTACCTGTTTACCCAAATCTATTTGTATTTCGTCAATTGCTCGAAAAATACGTTCTTTTGTTGTTACAAAAAGATTGGCGGGAAATATTCGATAATTATCCAATCTTTCCATAGTCACACCCGTTAATGGGTCAATGCTTTCAATACTTTCAATTTCATCTCCCCAAAATATGGTGCGAATTATATAGTCATGATAGGCAAGGAAAACATCTACTGTGTCGCCTTTAACTCTGAAATTGCCACGATTAAACTCTAATTCGTTGCGGGAATATAAACTATCAACGAGACTTCTGAGATAAACATCGCGAACAAGTTTTTTTCCTACTTTTATCTCAATGATTGTTTCATTAAAGTCTTCAGGGTTTCCTATCCCGTATATACAAGATACAGAGGAAACTACTATAACATCTTTTCGACCTGAAAGTAGTGAAGATGTTGCAGCTAAACGTAGTTTTTCAATCTCTTCATTAATAGATAAATCCTTCTCAATATACAAGTCGCGTGAAGGAAGGTATGCTTCGGGCTGATAATAGTCGTAATACGATACATAGTATTCAACTGCGTTGTTCGGAAAAAAACTTTTAAACTCGCTGTACAGTTGCGCTGCCAATGTTTTGTTGTGGCTTAACACCAATGTTGGTTTGTTTACTTGTTGAATTACATTGGCAACAGTAAATGTTTTACCCGACCCCGTAACACCCAGAAGTGTCTGGTATCGTACGTTGTCATTCAATCCTTCAACCAAAGCTTTGATAGCTTGGGGTTGATCTCCTGTTGGTTTATATAGTGAAGTTAATTCGAATGTCATAGGTGTTAAAAACAATCAGTTTTGCCATTTGTTCGTGTCAGGGTGCTTCATTATATGGCTTGGTTTCGTAGAAAGAGTAAATTTGAAAACTATCATCTAATTTCAGGTGAACAATGTAGCCTTTAATTTGATTGTTTCCTCCATTTGTTCCCAAAAACTGTTTCTGGAGTGGAACATTTACTTCGTAAGTATTATTACCCATTTGTTTGTACCTTATTTGATTTAAATTAGGATCAAATTTAATTGATTTTGCATCCGATTTTGCAGCAATCAGAAGCAATTGGCCAATCATTTCTTCTCTAGGAATATTGGTTGCTTTATCGAATCTACTGATAATCGGTGTAAGATATTGGCTTAACTCCTCATGTGAAATGTTTGATAGCCCCAAAAAGAAACCGTTAATGGTTGTTTTTATATTCTCTAAATCTGCTTCGTTTACAGGAGTTGATTGTTCCAACATGCTTAAACGTTTTTGAGCATCACCTATGTAGTGACCAGTTATCTCTCCAGATGTTGACATGTTTATATAGTCAGAATAAGCTTGCGATGAATTTTCTTTAAGTGATGACATCCACAATAAAGAGTCCAAACGATTTTTCACTTTACGTTCATAGGGACTACTGGGATACAGTTGCAGAAAATCAGTAAACTCAACTGTGTTTTCAGATGCTCTGAGGTTTTCCCACGCATCAGATTCATTTTTTTTAAGACTACGCATTTTAGTTTGGGCTTCACCAACATATTTTCCCTGCGGATATTCGTCCATATATGTTAGGTAAGCATCAACAGAGTTTTCACGTTGCGCAACTTCCCATGCAGAGCGTTCTAAGTTCGCATTTTTCACATTATTATTGTATATGTACAATGCTGAAATGAGCACTACGGCTAATAGAAAAAGAGAAATAAGCACAAAACGAGTTCGTTTTGGTTTTTTGTCCCTCTCTATTTCATAATAAGATTTTTGAGAATCATTGCGTGTGTCAACCCATGAAGAATTACTTGTAGCGTTTTTTGGAGAAGCAACCTCAGCTTCTTCGTGATCACTCATCTCCTTTTTGCTTTGCATTTCTGCAGAAATATCTTGTGTCTCTTTCAATTCAGGGATATTCACTTCATATTCACTGTTTAATTTAACAGTGCACTCTTTGCAAAACAAACTTTTATCTGCTTTGTCTTTTCCGCATAAAGGACATTTTTGTGACATGCAATCAAGTATCTTTATAAGGTTTGTTGTTCTTACAAAGATAGAAAATGATTTAATGAGATGAGCATAATCAGATACTGTTTTTTTAATAAAACATTTTTTGTACTTTTGAAACAGTTTAATGTTATAAAACTTATGATAAAACTAATAACAGCCAATAAAGACCATGTATTAATTATTAAGGAGCTCGCAGAACAACTGTGGCCTGTCTCCTTTGCTTCAATACTTCCTGTTGAGCAGATACACTATATGATGAATCTCATGTATAGTATTTCTTCTTTAGAGAAGCAGATGGATGAAGGTCACAAATTTGTTATTGCTCAAAATGATGGTCATAATATTGGATATGTATCCTATGAGACCAATCATAACGCAACCTATAAAACAAAGATTCACAAACTTTATATCTCACCCATATATCAACGTAAAGGTGTGGGGAAAAAGATGGTTGACTATGTAGCCCAAAAAGCACTAAAGTCAAATAACACGGCATTATTTTTAAATGTAAACAAGAATAATAAAACCGCAATAAGTTTTTACAATAAGCACGGTTTCTTTTTAGAAAAAGAAGAGGTCATTGATATTGGCGATGGTTTTATTATGGACGATTTTGTTTTTGAATTATCTTTAAAATAAATAGTGTATTGATTATCAGCAACTGATCACATTCAATTATTTAAACACGAAAAAAGCATGATAAAATATATAAAAGGACGAATAAAATCATTAGCTCATGCTTTTGATGGCATTTGCACTTTAATTAAAGAGGAGCATAATGCGCGCATTTATGTTGCTCTTACTATAATTGTTCTCCTTATGAGCTATTTATTAAGAATCTCAAAATACGAATGGATTATTGTTTGTTCAGTTATTGGATTCGTGTTTGCTTTTGAAGCTGTAAATGCTTCAATTGAAAGATTGGCAGACTTTGCAAGCAATCATGAAATTCACCCAACCATAAAGAAAGTGAAAGACCTCGCTGCTGCTGCAGTATTATTTGTTGCAATTGTGGCACTTATTGCTGGTCTTATTATATTTCTACCCAAACTTTTATGTCTCTAAAATAAATTAGACACTAAGAAAATGATTAACACACAAAACTATTACGAAGAAATTCAAGAGATAACACAATCATCAAACAGTCTTTCGAGTAAATCGATACAACTAAAGCAACTTTTGGAAAGATTAAGCAAAGAAATTACCAAAAATGAATCCATGCAATTTTCAACGCTTTTCTCACGCTTGGTTTTCATTGCCCAAAAATATGATTTGTCAAAACAAACAGAGTGGCAACTTCAAAACTTTAGGGTGAAGGTAACTGAGCTAAGGAGATCCAATGCATTAATCAATCAAAAGACATTCGACCAATCAGTGCGGGCCATTCTTGAGCTATGTGACAAAGAATTGTTGACTTCAACAACTTCAAATGATGAAATGTCGAATAAAAAGAAAACTGAAATAGATGTTGTTACGGAGCAAGAATATTATGTATCATATATCGCTCAATCAGAACCATTAAAGAGTGAAGAATATGATACCTTACGTGTACAACTTCTGACAATTGATTCCGAAAAAAGTTTAATGGTATGTGCTGTTGAAAGTACTCCTGGCAAACAAGTTACAGTTCGTTACAATGTGACACCTGAAAATATTGCTTTCAACGAATCTATTTCACGTTTCAGTATAGGTGCACAGCTCAATTTAATTGACTGCTCCACCGATGAGTTAGGTTATCTGATTCCTAAAAAATTTGTCTTTGAACCTGACTATTTAATAGATGCTTCAGCAATTAGTAATTGTTTCTATAATTTCTCTGTCTCACACTTGAACTACTTTATGAACAAGTTCGAAAGAGTTGAAAACCGAAACTACATTCTGTTAGGTAATCTGGCAAATTTCTTTTTAGATGAATTGATATTTGTTGACAATCCGGATGAACTGACCTTTGATGATGTTTTCTTTCGTTCATTCAAAGAATCTCCTTTTGAATTTGCATCGTGCGAAGATATTAGATTAGATAAGGATTTTCGTTCGTTTATGACAAAGGCAGCAACTCAATTTCAAAATATTAAGCGCGTAATAAGAGACGATTTTCCCCTACAGGAAATAAATCCCAGAAAATCAACATTAGAACCAGCTTTTATTAGCGAAAAGTACGGTTTTCAGGGCCGATTAGACTTATTACAAGTGGGGCTAAACAAAGAGGTCAATTCAAAGTTTAAATTAATTGAATTGAAATCGGGTCGTTTACCTTATCCAAATAGTGACGCTGGTAAAGTATCGTTGAACCATGAGGTTCAAGTTGCCATATATCGCTTGATGATAAAAAGTGTGTATGATTTAGAAGCCCGAGACATTGATGCAGCCATTCTCTATTCTGCAGGAATTATTCCAGGGCAAAATTTGCGCTTTGCTGCTGTTTATCAAGCTTTAGAAAAACAAATTTTAAATGTACGCAACTTGATTGTTAGTACCGAATATTCTATAACGCAGGGTACTGTTGCTGAAGTTGAAGCTCAATTCAATAGTCTAAGCAATTTGAAGTATTCATCAATGAGGATTCCTGAATTTTATGTTCAAAAAATAAAGAAGATAGATGATACTCTTGCGCAAAGCACTGAATTAGAAAGAATTTACTTCTATCGCTTTGTTCAGTTTATTACCAAAGAACTCTATTTACAAAAGATTGGCGACATAGCACACGAATCACCGACTGGCTTTGCAGCTCTTTGGAACAGCGAGTTTCAAGAACGTGCAGATGCCCTTGATTTGCTTTACGATTTAGAGATTGATGCCATTGTTGATACAAAAAGAGGAATGGACATCACCTTTAAGCGCACAACCCAAAATAACGACCTTGTAAACTTTCGTGAAGGCGATATTTGCATTGTATATCCACGAGAAAATGAACATGACAATGTGCTGAACAACCAAATATTAAAAGGAGTTATTTCTTCTATTAGTGGTTCTGAGGTTGTAGTTTACTTTCGGTTCAAACAGCGCAACAAGCAGCATTTTGACAATCATCAACATTGGGCAATTGAACACGATACACTCGATTCGTCTTACAACGGCCTTTACAAAAGTCTGTTTGCCTTTCTGAGTGCATCTCGTGAAAAACGATCTTTACTTTTAGGAATCACTCCTCCAACATCAAAAGAATATCAATTTAACCCATCTGCATTACATGCAAATGATGTGATTGAAAAAGCGTTGGCTTCAGACAACTATTTCTTGATAGTAGGTCCTCCCGGAACGGGCAAGACATCAATTTTTGCACGACAACTTATAGAAAGATACTATGCCGATGAAACAAAAAACATACTTGTTCTTGCCTATACAAATCGTGCGGTGAATGAGCTTTGCGAAGCTGTGAATGCTGCATTCGGTTGCACAGAGGGTGCGTGCGACAAATTCATACGAGTTGGCACAGAGTTGACTTGTGAAGAGCCATACAAACATCGTTTATTGCAGAACATTGCCGAACAAGCCCTTAGCAGAGAAGACTTAGTGAAGGAGATTGCGAATACACGAATTTTTATCTCAACCCTTTCGTCTATCAATGGCAAACAAGAGCTTTTCAATCTTAAGAAATTTGATGTTGCAATTATTGATGAGGCTTCTCAGATATTGGAACCTCAGATTGTGGGGGTATTGACAAATGTAGAGAAGTTTATTTTGATTGGAGACCACAATCAGTTAGCCACAATTGTTCTTCAAAATGAAAATAGTTCAAAAGTAAAGGAACAGTCACTTATAGATATTGGCATGAAAGATTGTCGTGATTCTTTTTTTGAACGATTGTTGCATACTTGTATCCTAAATCAGTGGACTCACGCCTATTCACAACTAATATATCAAGGACGGATGCACATAGATATTGCAGCTTTCCCTTCAAAGTATTTCTATGAAGAGAATCTTCTGCCAGCAATGGATTGGCAATCTCAACCCCTAAATCTAATGGATTTACAAAACAATGAGTTAGATAGTTGGGTGGCTAAGAATAGATTGATGTTTCTATCTACAGAGAAAATTGCTGAGGAGGCTACTTCAAATAAAATAAACCATTCTGAAGCAGCAACCATTGTGAAACTGGTACAATCTATAAAGAGGGTGTATGAACAAAGTAATAAAACATTTTGCGCATCTAAAGTTGGTATTATAGCACCTTATCGCAATCAAATTGCACTTATCAAACAAAAACTTGAAGAAGCAAACATTCCTGGTCACGATCAAATAAGTGTGGATACCGTTGAAAGGTATCAAGGAAGTCAACGTGATATCATTTTGATATCTTTTTGTGTCAATAAATATTACCAATTAGATTATTTATGCAATTTGAACAGAGATGGGACGGTGGACAGAAAGCTCAATGTAGCACTGACCCGAGCACGTAAACAGCTCTTCATTGTTGGCAACTCACATATTTTGAATCGTCATCCCATCTATGCTACATTGCTTGACTTTTTGAAAGAAAAAACGTTAGTTTTAAATGAATAGCTTCTCTATTTTCACCATTACTTCAGATTTTAACTATGTGGTTTTGGCTTTCTTTTAGCCAATGATATCTAAAACATGCCTACACTAATGCTTTAACGTAAGAGTTTCAACCTTTCCAAGGGTGTTTAGTCGATAAATGCAACAATTTGTAGCTAAAGCGCATTAAAATTGTTTTTTCTCTAACCTTTTGCCACTTAATCGCTAGGTTTCTCTACTATATAGAAGAGGAAGTAATCATCTACACTTAAATATTTAGTTAAATTAGACATTGAATAACTGTTTCGTCGCAAAACAGGGCTTTTATGTTAAAATAATGAGTAAAAAAGCCTCCGATGGTCACTCATTTAACTGTTGTCTGTTAAGCGGAGTGAATTTTGGTCGGTCAACAGTGGATTGACCAACCAAAAAAGACAATTTTATTGACTCAACCACGGATTGACTCGACAAAAAAGCAAAAGATGCTGGCTCAATCGATATTAAAGCACTATAATAAAAGTAATTTGGTGCGAAAATGAAACAAAAAGCAGTATTTCAAAATAATTTAGTCGCTCACCGTGATAAATAACCCAGCTTTTATGGTGTACTTTAGCCAAAACTGTTTTGATAACTCTCTTTCATTGTGTAACGTGAGAGAAATCGGTGAGAATAGTGAGTATTCTGGAGAGAGCGGATATTAAATCCAATAAGCGAGGATAATATAAAGAAGTAAGTAATAAGTCGTAAGTGGAAAGTAATTGGACATGGTGAGTTAGCAGTAAAACGGTAGATCACTTTAGGAAAAAAAAGGTAGAAAAAGACTCATTATCAGTAATCGAGAGTTTTCAAAGTGGACCTGTTTATGGAGTTTTGAAAAAACGCTTATTTTAGATATTTTACTTTTTCTGCTACATGGATGGAAGTTCTTTGACTTTACCCTCTATACGTCACCGTGCATCTACACTTTGGATAATTTGAACAACCATAAAACTTGCCATATGGTCCCTCTTTGACGATTAAATCATTACCACATCTGGGGCAAATTAATGATTTATCTTTACGCTTTTGTGCACGTATGCTTTTTTGATCTTTAAAAGCACGTATTTTCTTTTTTTCGGAGATGATTCCTTCGTTTATTTTAGCTGTGATGTTATTTACTTGTTCAATATTTAAATTCGGAGTTTCTCTTTTGGCCATAATAGTTAGAAAGAGTTGATTACTATATATGACAGGTGTTGACGATGTGATGCTATTTATTTTTGCATTACTTGTAAAAACAACAATGGGATGATAAATTATTTGTGTATAATCCGACAGCGCAACCTTTAATGCATCTATGTGTTCTTGGTTATTTTTAATAGGATTTTTAAATTTTATTTTCTTTTTAAATTTGGTGTACGTCCAATATTTAGAATTTTCTTCACCATCAATTTGTCCTGCATAATTCTTGCTTTCAATAATAAAGATACCATATATTGATATAACGATGTAATCAATTTGACTGCTTCCGATAGGTGACTTTACTCTTTTTTTATTAAGAGTTTTATATTCATTAGCATGAAGCTTATTCAATTGCCTTGAAATTTTTCTCGCATTTCTTTTCTCATTATTCCTATGTCGGTTTATGCTGTAAACAAATACCAAAGCAGTTACTATTATTGCAAATATTCCCATTTAGTAGCCTCCCTGTTTTTAGTTTTATTTGTAACGATTAATTTAGTTAGCTTATTGATATATAGACTCAGTTATACAGAAAACACATAATATTTCAAGAGAACGTGACTTGTTTTTAGTTTTCTATAGTGTGTGTGTTTAAATTCTTTTTCTTTTCAATCTTTATCTGTTTCAATGATGTTTTAATTCAAGGAAGACAATTTATAATTGACTTGCCCCTGTAAAAAAAACACATGTCGCATACAAAAATACTTAATATAATTAAACAAAAGAGTTAAATGTCAAATGTTTATTAGTTAAACTTTTAATTAGTTGGTTGAAAAAGAATAGGATTGACGAAGGGGGTATTAAAATGCTAATGGCAGAATCATTATCTGGTGTTATATATATAGTGTTTCTTAGAAAGCATTTTAGTGTTGAACATGACTCAACAATTTCACACACACACAATAATAATTTGCAACAACTTTATAGGTGCTATGAAAAATATTTTCCATAGAACGGATTAATTTTCCTATTTATGTATGCATGAATAACTATTGAAAAAAGAATTATTGAGGCTCCAACAATAGCGAAGTTTGCAATAGTCTCATAATTTAATTGATGCCTTACATAGATAGCAATTAATGCCCAAGCTCCAACTATTGCAAATTCACGCATTCCACGGGTGAATATCAAAAACAAATTTAAAAGGGTGGCAATTACAATAAGCAAAATTGTCCACGTTATAGGTGATAAAAAACCACCATCCCATCCAATTTTTGACAAATAAGCTGCAATATTAGCTATGGTGGCCACAGAGATCCAACCTGCATATATTGATATAGGCCACCAAGCAAAAACGATTGTTTTTGCTGGAACACGTCGACGTTCCATATCAGTATTTGCCACAATTTTTAGAAGCGAGAAAAGTATTACTAACATTATGGCAACTGACAATAATGTGTAGTCGTATAGCCACGCAATAATCCAAAATCCATTGGCCACGTTTGCAAGAACAAACCATCCACTTGTTTGGCTAATGAAATCGAATGTTTTCTTAAGGATCAAAGTTCTATAAATTTGATATGCTGCAAAAATAAAAATGGCTATGAATATAATACCCCATATTGCGAATGCATAACCTGCTGGAGTAAATAAGTTTGAATATTTGTTACTCATATCGCTCACACGATTGCCATTGATGGTATGTATTTGCGAGTAATAATTAATGCTAATGGCAAATAGTACTGCTAAAAAATTCAGAATAGAAAGAGATTGTTGTTTTTTTAATTTTTCCATGAGGGTTAAGTTTAAGTTGTTTTGAAGCTAAATTTTTCATTAAAAATACTTCATAGAATAAATAAACGGGTTGTATACAGTTATTCTTCTTAGTTTCGTGGGATGTATTAATTTAATGATATATACATACTCAAAGATACATTAATTTTTGATTGGCTAATATAAATGTAATATCATTTTAAATTCACTTTGTTTAGTCTACTCTTTCTCAAATTTACTTATAATTTAATTGAGATAAAAGTTTTCATTGTGAATATGTTCCATTTTTTTGTATCTTTGGTTGCAACAGAAAACCATTTTTAGTGTATTTGCTTATTAAATCTAAGGAAACACTTATTACAACATTATTCTGAAAGTGGTTAAACATTATGTAACGACAATTAATATTATGAGCAGAGCATTTGTAAATGAAGATGAACGACTAGAAGTTCCTTTTGTACCACCGCGGGCTGATTTACCCCGAGGTGTTACTAATTATGTTACACCAGCTGGATTGGAGGCATTATTGAAAGAAAAAGAAGACCTTTTGACTGAGTTGAAAACTTGGAATGAGGGAGATGAGCATGGAAAACTTAATGCTGTGAAAGTGCTGAATATAAAATTACAGCAATTAGAAGAGCGAATTGTGACTGCTCAAGTTATAAATCACGAAGAGCAAGACAAAAGCGAAGTTCGATTTGGTTCTACAGTTTTGCTGCAAATTGGGAAAAGCAAAAAGACACGACAACTTCAAATTGTGGGTGTAGATGAAGCCAACCTGAGAGAAGGTAAAATTGCTTTTACCTCACCACTTGGAGAGTTATTGATGAATAAAAAAGTGGGTGAAAGGGCTATTCTTAAACTTGAACATGGGGAGAGTGTGTTTAAAGTGTTGGAGATTAATTAATGAGGTAATACATATATTGCATTATTCTTAAAAAGTTTTTGTAGTAAAATTACGAACATTATTTTTAACAGTATAGGTTCTATCATTAACGCTTTAAGGTTTAATTTCATCTTATATTAGCACAAGAAACGGTTGTTCATTACTAATAGTTTTCGATATAAACTAAACACTAGAGCAAATCAACTCAATTATTTATATTTATAAATTATCGCAATATGATTTTCAATCACTTATTTTGGATAACCACGGCATTGTTATGCTGGTCAGCTCTTAATGTTAAGGTCTATATAGATTATGAGGGATCAAATAAATTTTTAGGTGTTGCAATTGGTTCTATCGGATGGCTTGGTGCTATTGCAGGGCTCGTATCATTGGTGTTATTGTCGCTACAGTTCAATTGGTGGTGGTTCTTTTGTATTGGGCCTGTTTCCTTGTTATTTATTGGTCTCATCTCTTTTTTGTATAGAGCTAAAGTAAGTGTTATCTTAGGAATAATCGGCATTTTTATGATACCTTTTCTTTGGTGGTGGGGTAGTAAGTTCAATACTATATTTTCTTTTGAATGGTTCTACGATTTTATTAATGGTATAAGTGCATTTATATCTTGAGAATTAATTCTAAAATATATCTTCTATCATTATCTTGAGAATTAATTCTAAAATATATCTTCTATCATTACTTCATAATGACTATAAGTTGATATTATCAAAATTAAGATACGTTATTTGAGTGTATATTTACGCAAAAGGATGGGGAGTGTTTTATTAAAATGACTTACTTTGTAAATAACTAACAAATGCCTTGTTGCAATTTTCATAATTAACAATTAAATACTTAATATTATGTACTTACGAAATCTCACATTGCTCCTTTTTTTATTTACTGTTTTTTTAATCGGCTGTAATGATAACGATGACAGTTTAATTCCTCCTGACAAAGAGGAAGAAAAAAAGGAAGAAGAGGGTAAAGACAAAGAAGAAGACAAGAACAAAGAAGAAGAAGAAGAAGAAGAGGAGGAGGGTTTAGTTGAAGAGGCTTGGTTTTTGAAAAAAACAAATGGTGAAACAGAAAAGTTCTTCCCCATTGGTGCATGGCGTATTCCTGGATATGAAGCTAATGATCCCAATGCTGTAAGTGTATATAATAGGCAATCACGTAATATAAATATATCTTTTCATTACATTGGCCAACAGAGAAAAGATATCATATATATGAGTATAAGGCCATCTTATATTTTAATGGATTTTTTGAGTAGACAACCAGATATCAAGAACAAAGGGAATGAAAAAGGCTATTATGAGAGCCAGTATTTGAAAAACATTGAAAGTGACAATATATTGAAAAATAAACTGTCAAATGAACTTGCAAATCATATGTATAACGAATATCCAAATGTAGAGAGAGCTTACCTACCTATTGATGAGGTATCAATGGGGTTAGCTTCGAATTACTGGTATACACCACCTGTTGTTGGAGATTGGATTTATAAAAAAATAATAGAACTTGAGAAACAAAAAGACCCTAATGCCAATCCCATTGTTTTTGCTGATTTAGCCGGACATGGAAAGGGGAGTACATATTTCTTTGAAAAAAGATACCTAAAGGATCATTCATCAATGCCTGATAGCCCTCCATATGAAATGATTAATGAATCAGCTCAAGAGTATGCTAATCATGCTCTAAATAATAATGGATTACCATTACTGGGATTTCTTGAAGGATTTAATGGAGTTCCTGCTTATAAATTCTCACCAACTAGTTACTCATACACATCTTATTCACTTGAACAATTAAAGTCTTACCACTACGAAAACATAAAAGCATACGCTGAGGCTTACAAAGGAAATGGAAATGCATTTGGAATTAACGCTTTTAGAGATTTTGCAGCAAATCCCATTTTAGCAGGACTTACTGTTGATGCAATCAGAGCAGGTTTAGGTGACCCAGAAGTTCCTATTTGGCTGTTTTTTGACGGTAATGGATACGCAAGAGGAAACGTACCCGTAGATAATTATATTAAACAGATTAAATGCCAAATGTATACTTCAATTACTCATGGAGCAACTGGTGTTTTCTTTTGGAACAATCCGAGTGGACAAGAGGTTTGGGATGCTTTGCAGCCAACTCTGGAAGAGATGAAAGGCAACTTAGATATCATTAGATTAAAGACATTAGAAAAGAGAGACGATAATGATATGCACCTAATGATTAAGAAAGATAACAAAGGGCAGAAATATATTATTGCAACAAATACAAGTAAAACTAGCACTGTGCCTTTAAAAGTTGATAATCTGGAAAAGAATAGTTTGGCACCATTAGAAGTATATATAGCTCCTTTTTAAAAAATGCACACATAAATAAGAAGTTTATAAAATCATTTTTAATATATTATTTTTATGAATTCAAGAAATTTAATCTTACTGTTTTCTTTTTTTATTATTCTGGGAACTAGTTGTATAAATAGCCAAAACTCCTCTGATAAGGATAAATTAGCTGATGAAGGATGGTTTTTAAAAAAAACTAACGGTGAAACGGAAAAATTCTTTCCCATTGGTGCATGGAATATTCCTGGTTATGTAGCTGAGGATGCCAATAGTACTGATGTATATAATAAGCAATCACGCAACATAAATATATCTTTTCACCATATTGGTCAACAGAGAAAGGATATTATGTATATGAGTATAAGACCCTCTTATATTTTAATGGGCTTTTTATCTAAAATGCCAGTTATTACAAGCAAAGGAAAAGAAAAAGGTTATTATGAAGGTCAATACTTGAAAAACATCGAAAATGATAAAGAATTATTGACTGTGTTAGATGATGAACTCCATAAACATGTTTTAAAATATGAAAATGTTGAACGTGCCTATCTGCCGATTGATGAAGTGTCAATGGGTTTAGCTCAGAATCATTGGTATACTCCTCCTGTAGTTGGCGAAGTAATTTACAAAAAACTACAAACAATTGATCCCAACACCATTGTTTTCGCTGATTTAGCAGGGCACGGTAAAGGGAGCTCATTTTTCTTTGAAAAAAGATATCTTAAAGAACACTCATCTATGCCTGAAACACCTCCTTACGAGATGACTAATGAATCAGCTCAAGAGTATGCAAAAGATGCTTTAGCTAAAGGTGAAGGATTTCCTTTATTGGCATTTAATGAAGGATTTAATGGTGTTCCTGCTTATGAATTTAAAGATAATAGCTACTCATACACATCTTATACACCTGAAGAATTAAAGTCTTACCATTACGAAAACATAAAAGCATATGCTGAAGCTTACAAAGGCAATGGCAATGCATTTGGAATTAATGCTTTTATGGACTTTCGTGATAACCCTGTTTTAGCAGGAACAACAGTCGATGCAATAAGAGCAGGTTTAGGTGATCCAAAAGTTCCTATATGGTTATTCTTTGATGGGAATGGCTACGCAAAGCCTGGAAATATATCTGCAGAGGATTATGTAAATCAAGTTAAGTGTCAAATGTATACATCAATTATTCATGGAGCAACCGGTGTTTTCTTTTGGAACGATAGCCGTAAAACTGCAGAGGTTTGGGATGCTTTGCAGCCAACTCTCGAAGAGATGAAAAGCAACTTGGACATCTTTAAATTAAAAACATTAGAAAAGAGAGACGATGGTGATATGCATCTAATGATTAAGCAAGATGAAAAGGGAAAAAAATATATCATGGCATCTAATACAAGTAAAACTAACAATGTACCTTTGGAAGTTGAAAATGTGGAAAAAAATAACTTGGCTCCATTAGAGGTATATGTTTCTCCAATTTAAATTGAACAGGAAGTTTCTAAATTTATTTTTTAATATATTATATTTATGTATTCACGAAATTTTATTTTATTTTTTTCTCTCTTAATTTTACTGGGAGCAAGCTGTAATAGTAGAGACAATAGTCAATCCTCTTCGAATAAGGACAAGGATGGTTTAGTTGATGAAGCTTGGTTTTTGAAGAAAACCAATGGCGAGACAGAAAAGTTTTTTCCTATTGGAGCATGGAATATTCCTGGTTATGTAGCTGAGGATGCCAATAGTGTGGATGTGTATAATAAGCAATCACGCAACATAAATATATCTTTTCACCATATTGATCAACAGAGAAAAGATATCATATATATGAGTATAAGGCCATCTTTAATTTTAATGGACTTTTTGTCTAAAAAGCCTGCAATTAAGAGCAAGGGTATTGAAAAAGGATACTATGAGAGTCAGTATATGAAGAATATTGAAAATGATAATGAATTAGTGAGTAAGTTAAATGATGAACTTAGTAAGCATATTCTTCAATATGAAAATGTAGAACGTGCTTATCTCCCGATTGATGAAGTGTCGATGGGTTTGGCTCAAAATCATTGGTATACACCACCCGTAGTTGGAAATTGGATTTATAATAAGTTGATAGAGCTTGAAAAGCAAAAAGACCCAAACTCTAATCCCATTATTTTTGCTGATTTAGCAGGACATGGTAAAGGAAGTGCTTTTTTCTTTGAAAAAAGATATCTTAAAGATCATTCATCAATGCCTGAAACACCTCCCTACGAAGTGACCAGTGAATCAGCTCAAAGTTATGCAAAGTATGCTCTTGCTAAAGGTGAAGGATATCCTTTATTGGCATTTAATGAAGGATTTAATGGAGTTCCAGCATATGAATTTAAAGACAATAGTTACTCGTACACATCTTATACACTTGAAGAATTAAAATCTTACCATTACGAAAATATAAAAGCATATGCAGAAGCCTACAAGGGTAATGGCAATGCTTTCGGAATTAATGCTTTTAGAGACTTTTACGCTAATCCTGTCTTGGCAGGTCTTACAGTTGATGCAATTAGAGCAGGTTTAGGTGACCCTACGATTCCTATTTGGTTGTTTTTTGACGGGAATGGCTACGCTAAGCCTGGTAATATATCAGCAGAGGATTATGTAAGTCAAGTTAGGTGCCAAATGTATACTTCTATTATTCATGGTGCAACTGGTATTTTCTTTTGGAACGATAGAAGAAAAGCCCCAGAGGTTTGGGATGCTTTGCAACCAACTCTTGAAGAGATGAAAAGCAACTTGGATATCTTTAAATTAAAAACATTAGAAAAGAGAGACAATGGTGATATGCATCTAATGATTAAGCAAGATGAAAAGGGAAAGAAATATATTATGGCATCTAATACAAGTAAAACAGATTTTGTTTCTTTTAAAGTTGATAATGTGGAAAAGGATAGCTTAAATCCATTAGAAGTATTTGTTTCACCGATTGATTAAAACCTATGAGAATATAATATAGGATGGAGTTTGGTATTAAGTTAAGTAACAGAATTATGATATTAATCTCCTCCAATATGAACTAAAATATTTCATGTTTGTTAAATTTATGATTAGTAAATGGTTGGTAAGCATGGTAGTACATATGCATCGCCACCGATAAATAAATTTAAATAGTAACGATATGAACAAATTAGGATTTATAATTACATTACTTGCAATTGTTATGGCAAGTTGTACAAACCCCAGTAGTAAACAATCGGGAAATATTCAGGATTCAACTTCAGTAGATAATACAATGATTAGTACTAACAACTCAGAAGATGATTTAGGTTGGGTTGGATCGTATGAAGGAATATTACCTTGTGACGATTGTGAAGGAATTGAAACGGTTATTGAATTAAAAAAGAATCAAACTTATAATGCTCATTACAAATATTTAGGTCATACAGGAGACGATGAGTTTAGTCAAGATGGAACTTTTACTTGGTCTATTTTAGGGAAAGTAATTACTTTAGAGTCTAAAGATGAAACAAGTCAATTTCAGGTAGACGAAAATGAATTGATTTTATTAAATGCCGAAGGTGATATAATTACGGGTGAGTTGGTAGATAGGTATGTTTTGAAAAAGAAAATGTAGGGGGGGTGCCTCAATCATTTTAAATTATTAATAAATATTTCATGAACAGATTTGCGCTTTTGATCACATTGTTAGTATTTACTTTAATGGGATGTACGAACCAGAATAAAAAACAAAGAAGCTCTGATGAGACAACGATTGATTCGCACACTTCAGAAATCGCTTTGGACTGGTTAGGGGTTTACGTAGGTATTTTGCCATGTGCAGATTGTGAAGGAATAGAAACAATGATTGAGTTGAAAGAAGATAATTATTATATTTCTCATTATAAATACTTGGCCAAACCAGGGGTTGAGAATGAGTTTTCAAATGAAGGTACCTTTACTTGGAACGATGATGGTAATTCAATATCATTACAAGCTGAGGGTGCACCAACTCAATATAAAGTGGGTGAAAATTATTTGATTCTATTAGACGACAATGGTGAGGTCAATACAGGTGACTTGGCAGACCATTATATATTAAAGAAAAGAATGTGATGAATTTCTCATTATAAATGAGGTACGGTATATTTCGATATAACCGTTTTAAGAAAGGACATAAACTTTGGTTATGTCCTTTCGCTTTTTGTCATAGTACGGAAAAATTAGATAGCGGGCATTATTCTGTTTTTTTATATGTTACACCATTAATAATCACTTTACTCACATTTTTAAGTCCCTTTGCATCTCCATTTGGTTTATTAAAATAATCGATATCACCATATATAGTTATCTGTTCTTTAAACATATCTGGATTATCATATAAATTGATCCTGCTTGCAATATTATTTGCAATACTTATTAAATCAATTGGAAATGTTTTATTATAATCAATTTCATCTGGCGATAATGCGAGAGCCGCATTTCCAATTCTTGCATCTTGAATTCCATATGCAAAGCTATTAATTGAATAAGTATTGTAAAATCCAACAATATATCCAGTCACCCAAACATTTTTCTCATAAACCTTTGTCAGTGCTTGAGTAATATTATATGGCTTCTCCTCAGTTCCATCGCCCTCTTCTTCTTCTTCTGGTACATTGGGGCTATCTTCAGTTGTATTTGTTTTAGCAATGATATCTTCAGATGCTCCCGTTATCCACTTTTCAATTGAAGAAGATTCAACTTTCAATAAAGTCTTTTCACCAGGTTTAAGGGTTACATTAAAAACATAGGCAGTGGACTTTTCAAAAGATTTTATTTCAACTGTTTTGCTTAGATCAAAAAAATATGAAGTTGTATCCAATGAAATAATTAAGGATTTGTCTGATATGTCGTTTGTTGGTAATAATATTGCGCTACCTGTTGTTCCATCGGTGTTTATATTAAATAAAACAGACTTTGGCATGGTCTCATTATTTATTGTCCCATCTATTAACGAGAAGTTGGCTTTTGTATTCACATTCGTAATGCTTGCTTGTAATTCCGTAAAATCTATAACGGTTTCGTCCATGGATATATTTAAAACAATCTTCACAAGCTGATGCTTAAATTTTAAGTCTACACTGCCAGATGATGAGTTTACTCCTTTAACGTTATTGGAATAAAGCAGATCAATATCTGAAAAATTACTTTGGTCAGAAATATCAATTGGATAATCCAATCCATTTAGTAAAGATGTATATGGATAGTAAGCAATAAAATCAACTTTAGATTTATTAATTGGAAAGTTTACCGTATTGCCCAAAGTTGGTGTAAAAATATTTGTTCCATTTGTCATGTACTTCGCATTGGCAGCCAATGCGGGTAATGATAGTGTGGAACCATTATTAATCATAAATATGCCTATGGCATCACCACTCTCCCAGCTATTTCCTATAGCTCGGCTGGTGGGTTTGTCTTGACCAAATAATTCTTCAATTGAAGCTTTTACATTAATTTCTTTATTTGCTTCTGTAGGTGTTGGGTATTCTTTCATGCATGCAGTTAGGCTAAGCATCGCAAGAGTTGCCAATAAAAGTGAGATTTTGTGTTTCATTATATTTAGGTTTTTAGTTAAACTTTTATTCCTCCTCAAATATACTGTTTTTAGTTAATTTGGAGAGGTGTTTTACAGTTTATGTCTGCATATTTTGTCAAATTGGTTGTGATTTAGTTTTAGAGTGACCTTTTTTTTGAGTTCTCCTATTAAAGTAAATAAAAAATCTCTTGGCAATATTGCAAAATGCTCTTTTTGGTTGCAATGACCTTACATACTTCAAAAATATATAACTTATTCGTGTGAAAAAGCATACACATTTTTAATAGTGTACCCTAAATCGACAGAAAAAGGCATCACTTTTTTAAATTCGCACCCTAAATCGACCAATTTACCCTCCGCATTTTTTAAAACGTATACTAAATTGGTGGAATAACCCTCCAATCGAAGGAGATCACTACTTTCTGTGAACAGAAAGTAGTCACCGTACCTCCCGCAACACCTTTCTGCTCACAGAAACCTTTCATGTAACCTCCCGAGATGCCTTTCTGCTCACAGAAACCCTCCATGTTAGTTAACGAGATACCTTTCTGCACACAGAAACCCTCCAAGTAACCTCCCGAGGTACCTTTCTGTGTACAGAAACCCTCCAAGTTGATTTTTATGACCACTTTCTACACGCATCAACACTATTTGTTAATAAAATCACTGATTTGTTGACCTATTTCATCACTTTCAGCTTCATCAATTTGCCATCCATCGACGAAACATAGAGTTCGTTGGCATCAGTCGGCAATATCATGTTGATAAGTCCCGTTGCAATGCGATATTTCCATAAGTAACTGCCATCGGCGGCACTATATGCGTAAATTAAACCCTTGTCGGTGGGCGCATATACAACGCCGTTTTTCTCAACTACAGGTGTGGGGGTCAATTCGTAGCCCATATCTTCGCCCGATGAAATCCATTTTATTTTGCGCTCGTTCATCGTGGCATCAATTGCCAGAATATTGCCATCCATTGTTTTGGCATAGATGGTATTTCCATCTTCCGACACGCCAATTGACTCGCGAACGCGATTGTCTAAGTCGTTGTGTCGCCAAATTATAGCACCCGTTTGCTCGTCCAACACAGTCATGAATCGGTCGGGAGATGCAAGAAAAACTTTGTTGTGCGTAATGATGGGAACTACTTGTGCGGGCGAAAACATGCGATTGGTTTGTCCATTGTTCCACTTCCATTTCAATTTGCCAGTTGACGTATTGAGTGCATAAAACTCATTGCCCCAACTTCCGAAATATACAACGCCATCTTTTACCAATGGGCGAGTTAACGTGAAGTTCTCAATTTCGTCAAACTGCCACAATTGTTTGCCTGTCTTAGCACTCCATGCCGTGCATTTGCCATCTGTACCAGGAAGTATCACACTGTTTTTGTCGCAAGCGGCCGATGCAACCACCGATTTGTCATTTGGCAATGTAAGCAGAGGTTTGCCATTTTTCAATCGCAGACCATATAAGTTTTTGTCGGTCGATGCTACCCAAACTTTGTCGCTACACATGACAGGTGTGGAATATATTTTGCCCCCTGTTTGGTAGCTCCAACGCTTTTTGCCTGTGCGTGCGTTCACCGCTTTTATTTCTCCTTTGGTGTTGGTATATATCAAATTATTTTTGTGTAATGCCATACCGCCCCCCATATCTCCGCTCTCTTGCATCGACCAAATTTCCTTAACAAAGTTATGATTATCGTTAATGCTATAGTCTGGACGCGGTGGGTTCTCCTCCCATTTTGTACGATCATGGGTAGCGTAGCTGAGCCAAGGGTCGAGGGTTTCGCCCGACACCACACGTTCTTGAAATATGATGGAGTCTTTGGTAACCGATACAATATTATACGCACCGTAATCTTTTTTTGCCCGCAAGTTGGAGCGAAGCATGGCGGCGTTCACGCCTTCGAAGTTGTGCTTCCTATTATTGTGCCCATGTCCGCACAACATCACCTTAATGTTATATGGTTTCAGTGCATCCATCACCTCAAACCAATTGTTGAGGGTGTTGTTCATCGGGTAATGGTTCACAAATATCAGCGGCATGTCCTTGTCGGTTTCTGCCAATTGTTGTTTGAACCACTCAATGCCCTCCCTCGGAATTTGCCCTGGTCCCATGCGCATATTCGGTCCCGACGGCAAGCCAAAAAACTTGTATCCGTTGTACTCAAAGCCGAATGTCTCTGTGCCGAATATGGTCAAGAAGCTATTCGTGCCACTTTCTGACCAATTGGAATCGTGATTGCCAGGGATAATATAGGCAGGAACTTTCAGCTGGTCAAATAAGTTTTTGGCAATGGTCAGCTCTTCGTCCGAGCCAAACTCGGTGATATCACCCGACACGATTGCGAAAGCAACTTCGGGTTGATTTTGATTGATATCGTCGATGGTTCGCTGCAAATCTTCGTCATTATTTGGACTGCCAATATGTGTATCTGTGATTAATGCAAACTTGAATGGTGTGATGTTGGTTTGCCCCAACATCAATAGTGATACAAGTATTGCGATGGTTGTAAAAAATATTTTTTTCATATTTAGTTATCTCCTTTGTTAAAGTATTCGTTGAAAAATAGGGCGTGATACTTCACTGATATTCTCCAGAAGTCCCAATTGTGTTTTCCTGGTCTCGAAATGAAAGTGTGCGGAATGTTTCGGTAGTTCAATTCGTTGTGCAAACGCACATTTGCGTCATAAAAAAAGTCTTCAATGCCACAATCTATTGTTATTTCCAGTGCTCCAGGGCGCAATAAATGCAACATTCCCATCACTGTATAATGCTCCCAGTTTTCAGGATGTTCGCTTTGCTCACCGAGGTGTTTTTTAATGCTCCAATTGTTTGGAAATGGTCTGATATCGACACCACCACTCATGCTACCACAAGCACCAAAGACGTCTTGGTTGCGAAAAGCAAGAAAAAGCCCACCATGTCCACCCATGCTAAGACCAGTAATAGCACGGCCTTTGCGTGATGGGATGGTTGTGTAGTTTTTATCAATCCATTCCACCAATTCTTTTGCCACATATGTTTCATAGCGTGATGTGCTGTCCATCGGGCTATCATAATACCAACTTGTCTTGTTTCCATCGGGACATACAATGATGAAATTGTATTGATCGGCCATATCTTTTGCATCATCCCATAGCTTTGTCCAACCAGAATAGTTGTCTCCGTGACCGTGTAACAGATATAACACGGGATATTGGTTTTGTTTGTTGTACGATTGGGGGGTGATGACCACTGCGGGTATCTCTTTGTTCATGGATTTGCTGAATGTTTGAACCGTGTCTACTTGAGCGGCGAGGATTGCAGCTGATGCTGTGAAACAAAGGATGAGGGTTAGGATGAAATACTTTTTCATGAGAAAATATTTATAATAATGTTATTATTTTTAGAGACGAAGCATCGCAACGACTATTTATATCAGAAATCAAAGATAATATTTCTGGCTGTATTACAGAAAAAGTTTGAATATATTGTGACTGCCGTTAACGTATTGTATAATGTATAGCTATTTCTAATAATTGATGTACTTTTGTGGTGCTAACATCGCTAACGCAGTTTTGTAAACCGAGTGTTTGCAAAGCAAAATGAATAAAACAGATACAAAGCTATTGTGGTATATCCAGAGAATTTCGAATATAAAATAGAATTTTACAAAATAAGAGAATTGGTAGCAGCCAATTGCCTTAGCACGCTTGGACGTGAAAAGGTAGATAAGATGCAGTTCACTACCAACTTCAATGAAATTGAATTGAGTCTTAATCGGGTGGATGAATTTGTCCATATTTTAGAGGAAGAAGACAACTTTCCGTCCGATTATTTCTACGATGTACGCTCCATGTTGAAGCGCATCAGGGTTGTGGGCACATGGATTGATACCTCCACCATGTTCGAGCTCAAACGTTCACTTCAAACCATCAACACTATTGTCTCATTTCTTAATAAAAGCGATGAGTCTGAACCACTTTATCCCCATTTATTGTCTCTCGTCGAGCATGTGGTGGTGTACCCCGAAGTTACTAACCGCATTGATGCCATTGTTGACAACTTTGGAAAAATAAAAGACAATGCATCGCCACAGTTAGCAGACATTCGTCGACATTTGGCTGGTGCTGTCAATAATATCTCTAAAACCTTACACTCCATTTTGCGCAAAGCCCAATCAGAAGGGTATGTTGATAAAGATGTGAGTCTCTCGATGCGTGATGGGAGATTGGTAATTCCAGTAAACCCATCACACAAACGAAAAATAAAGGGTATTGTGCATGATGAATCAGCTTCGGGCAAAACAGTTTTTATAGAGCCCAGTGAAGTTGTTGAAGCAAACAATCGAATTAGGGAATTGGAAAATGACGAAAGAAGAGAAATAACTAAAATATTGGTTGCCTTTGCTGATTATATACGCCCATTTCTGCCCGATTTGTTGCAATCGTATGATTTTTTGGCGCAAATTGATTTCATCCGAGCCAAAGCTAAGTTCGGTTTGCAGATCAATGCCATCAAACCATCTATTTCCAACACGCAACAGATAGATTGGGTGCACGCTTATCATCCACTGCTATACTTGGCACTCACCAAACAGAAGAGAAAAGTAGTTCCTTTAGATATTACTTTGCAGGGAGAGAATAGAATACTTATCATATCGGGACCCAATGCCGGAGGCAAATCAGTTTGTCTGAAAACTGTGGGGTTACTTCAGTATATGGTGCAATGTGGACTGATGATTCCTGTGAAAGAGAACTCTCATGTAGGGGTATTTGATGATATATTTATTGACATTGGTGACGAGCAGTCCATAGAAAACGACCTCTCTACTTATAGTTCACATTTATTGAACATGAAGTTCTTCGTGAAGAACTGCAACAATAAGTCGTTGCTACTAATTGATGAGTTTGGTAGTGGTACAGAACCTGAAATTGGTGCAGCCATTGCTGAGGCTTTGTTAGAGAGATATAATGCTCAGGAATCTTATGGCGTTATTACCACGCACTATCAAAATCTGAAACATTTTGCCAACGAAAACGAAGGAGTTATCAATGGTGCCATGCTTTATGATCGGCATTTGATGCAACCCTTGTTCACCCTTTCAATTGGTAATCCTGGTAGTTCTTTCGCTGTAGAAATTGCACGCAAAATAGGGTTGCCCGAAGAGGTTATTGCTCATGCCTCCGAAAAAGTGGGTGGCGATTACATTAATATGGACAAATATTTGCAAGATATTGCCCGCGATAAACGGTATTGGGCGCGTAAACGTGATGAAATTAGACGTGAAAGCAATAAGTTAAATCAATTGACATCAAGTTATGAGAGCAATCTTGATGACATAAATAAACAGAAGAAAGAAATACTATCGAAAGCCAAAACCGAAGCAACTCAATTGCTTACTGATAGTAATGCGCTTATCGAAAATACCATTCGCGAGATTCGTGAATCGCAAGCAGACAAAAAACGTACTAAGCAAGTGCGTGAGTCGTTGAGCGATTTTAAAACGCAAGTATTGCAAAAGGAGGAAAAATCACCAAAGGTGAAAAAGAAGCGAGTAAAAACGGTTCGAAAAGTTACTATTGACAGTGCTTCTTTGCAAGTGGGCGATGTTGTTCGTCTGGAAGGACAACAAACAGCAGGAGAAATCATCGAACTACAGGAGAAAAAGGCGACAGTGGCATTTGGTGTCATAAAATCAACCATTGATTTAAGCAAATTAGAGCGAGTGAGTAAGAATCAATTAAAGAAAGAAGATCCAAACCGCAATTTCTACAATCAATCATCATCGGATATTGTGTATGACAAGAAACTTAACTTCAAGCAAGAAATTGATGTGCGTGGTATGCGTGTTGATGAGGCACTACAAGCAGTAATGTATTTTATTGACGATGCTATTCAGGTCGGAGTGGGGCGTGTGCGCATATTACATGGCACTGGAACAGGTGCTTTGCGTCAAGTTATTCGCGAATACTTAGGTACTGTGAATGGGGTGAAGAAATATAATGACGAGCATGTGCAGTTTGGAGGGTCGGGAATTACGGTGATTGATATGGAATAGTTTTTTTCAAATATGCTTAATGTTTAAATGAATATTGTAAGCACATAAATTTATTATCTTTGTTCCAATTATAACATAGTTTTTCTATTAAATTAAACAATAAAGTGATGATTAAATATTCAAAAGCGTTTTGGACAGCAAACATAGTAGAACTACTTGAGCGGTTAGCATATTATGCTGTTTTTATAGTTATCACTCTTTATCTATCCAATGTCTGGGGGTTTTCAGATATTGAAGCTGGATTCATTGCAGGTATTTTTTCTGCTTCTCTATATTTATTGCCAACTTTTGCTGGTGCTTATGCTGACCGCATTGGGTTTAGATCTGCCATCATCTTGGCTTTTTTCTTACTTACTATTGGGTATGGAGGTTTGGGTTTACTTCCAACTTTGTTGGAAAGTGCAGGTCTGGTAAAGTATGACATGACAACAACCTTCACTGGACTCAACGAGAGTTGGCTACGATGGTCTATTGCTCCAGTATTGGTATTTGTTGTAATAGGTGGTGCATTTATTAAAGCAGTTATTTCGGGTACTATTGCCAGAGAGACTACCACTGAGAATAGAGCCAAAGGTTATGCCATATTCTATATGATGGTAAATATAGGAGCTTTCATCGGGAAAACTGTAGTTGATCCACTTCGTAGAAGTATGGGCGATCAGGGGCTTGTATATCTCAACTACTTCTCTGCATTCATGACTTTTGCTGCTTTTATATTGGTTGTCTTTTTCTATAAATCCACCAAGACCGAAGGTCAAGGGAAAAGCTTTGGAGAAATAGGTAAGTCAATGTTGAAAGTTGCAATGAATGGACGATTAATGTTACTTATGCTTATCATTAGTGGATTTTGGATGATTCAAAGCCAAATGTATGCAACAATGCCCAAGTATGTAATTCGATTAATTGGAGAAGGTGCATCACCTGGTTGGTATGCTAATGTGAATCCTTTGGTTGTGTTCATTTCAGTTAACTTTGTTACTTCATTTATGAAGAATCGGAGTGCATTGACCTCTATGCTTATAGGGATGTTTATAATTCCTTTTTCTGCTTTGGTTATGTCAATTGGTAATCAATTGGACATTCCTTCAATTATGGGTATGCATCCAGTGGCATTTATGATGATCATTGGTATTGGTATGCAAGCCTTGGCAGAATGTTTCATTTCACCTCGTTATTTAGAGTATTTCTCTTTACAAGCACCCGAAGGCGAAGAGGGATTGTATTTAGGATTTAGTCACCTTCACTCTTTTTTCTCATTCCTATTTGCTTTTGGATTATCTGGCTTCTTATTAGAAAAATATTGTCCCGATCCTCGTTTATTTATGGATGTCAATGGTAGATTGGATCAGGCAGCTTACTCACTTGCTACCGCTAATGCACATTATATATGGTACTATTTTGTAGGTATCGGTGCTATCTCAGCCATTGCACTCATTATTTACGCACAAGTGACACGAAAGAAAGATGCTCAAACAAGCATTAGGAATTGAAACATTTTTTGATTAAATTGTTTATCTTTGTAAGGAGGTAGTATATTAATCTTTTTGATACATGAGAATAAAGTGGTTTTTAATACTATCGACTACAATAATGACACTTAGAAAATATTAAAACACTATTTAAGATATAATTATGAGATTAGATTTAAGTTCACAGATTTCTTTAGAACGAATACCTCAGAGGTATTACCGACCAGAAAACGCATTTGAAGAATCCTCAATGACGCGATACGAGAAAATTAATACTGAGATTTTTGAAAGTATTGAAAAGGGTTCTGCCAAAGTTGCAAAAGATATAGTTAAAGGGATGCTTGCAAAGCAAAAGAATAATCAAACTTTTGTATTGGGACTACCTGGTGGAGTTTCACCACATAGCGTATACAATGAACTTATCCGAATTCACAAAGAGGAGAAAGTGAGCTTTAAAAATCTTATTGTTTTTAACACATACGAGTATTTTCCTGTAAGTGATGAGGCGCATAGCAACTTAAGCTACCTAAAAGAAGTTTTCTTGAATCATATTGATATAAAACCAGAGAATGTATTTTCTCCGGATGTAATGGTAGATAAGGATGATGTGTTAGAATCGTGTGAACGATTTGAAAATGATTTACATAAACTTAATGGATTAGACTATCTTTTGTTAGGTCTTGGAAGCAAAGGTAATATTGGGTTCAATATGCCAGGTAGTAATACTTATTCTAAAACTCGATTAGTTGTTTTAGATGGAGACTCCATAAATGATGCCGCTACAATTTTTGGAACAAAAGATAAAGTTCCTGTAGGTGCAATTACTATGGGGCTATCTGATATGCTGGAGGCTGAAAAGGTAACCCTGATTGCTTGGGGAGAACAAAAAGCGGAAAGCGTTCATATAATGGTGGAAGGGCCTGTTACAGATAATGTGCCTGCATCAATGCTTCAAACTCATACAAATGTAAAAGTAGTGGTTGATTTATCAGCTGCTGACAATTTAACAAGAATCAGCTATCCATGGTTAGTAACAAGTTGTGAATGGAATAGCAAGCTGATTCGTCGTGCAATAGTATGGTTATGTACTAAAGTAGAAAAGCCCATACTCAAACTAACCAATAAAGATTACAACGAGAATGGATTAAACGAACTTCTTGCTATTTATGGTTCGGCGTACAATGTAAATATTAAAGTTTTTAATGAACTGCAACACACCATTACGGGCTGGCCTGGAGGTAAACCTGATGCTGATGATACATATCGTCCTGAAAGGGCGACTCCTTATCCAAAGAAAGTAATTATTTTTAGCCCACATCCCGATGATGACGTTATCTCTATGGGGGGAACATTCCAGAGATTGGTTAATCAGGGACATGAAGTGCATGTGGCTTATCAGACTTCTGGTAATATTGCTGTGAGTGATGAAGAAGTTATTCGCTATATTTCATTAATAAACAGTGTTCGTAAAAAATATGATCCTGATAATATAGAGCTACGAGATAAATATAAGCAAATATTGCATTATTTGATGCATGAAAAAACGAAGGAAGACTTAGATACACCTGATATTTTATTTATCAAAGGCCGTATACGTAGAGAAGAAGCGAGAACAGCAACACGATATGTAGGAATACCCAATGAAAATGTTCATTTTCTTGATCTTCCTTTTTATGAAACGGGTAAAGTACAAAAATCACCCATTTCAGAAGTTGATGTAAACATTGTAAAAGACTTTATTCTGACCATCAAGCCTCACCAAATGTATGTTGCAGGAGACTTGGCTGATCCTCATGGAACTCATAAAGTGTGTCTGGATGCAATTTTTGCAGCGGTCGACATAATGAAAAAAGATGAGTGGCTGAAAGATTGTCGTATTTGGATGTATCGCGGTGCATGGATGGAGTGGGAGATTGATCATATAGAAATGGCTGTACCATTATCACCTGAGGAGCTTCGTCAAAAGAGAAACGCAATTCTTAAACATCAATCTCAAATGGAAAATGCGCCATTCCTTGGTAATGATGAGCGTCTGTTTTGGCAAAGATCTGAAGATAGAAACAAAGCAACAGCAGAGCTTTATTGGAAGCTTGGATTGGCTTCTTATGAAGCCATTGAGGCATTTGTGGAATATATTCCATCATAACAAATAGTTAGTATTTAATTAGTATATCAACGGTCAATCTATTTATATCAGATTGGCCGTTTGTTTTTATATTTTGCACCTACTCTTTGAAAATTAGATGTTGAAAAAACTATCTGATTTAGAATGCATCATATTAAATGAGGTAGTTGGCTGAGTCGCGGTTTAAATGGATTAAAATGAGAAGTTAAGCATTTGATAATTGAAAATTTAATTGCTTAGTCTTCTATTTGAATCTAAGTGATGAAGAATTACAAGTTAATTTTTATACATAGTGCTAATATTACATAAATTAATTGTATATTGTCCAACCTAAGAAACATAATCCAGTTTTCATGGAAAAAGAAAAATACAACATTGAGTTTGTATTGGGAAATGCATCTCAACAGAGCCTATGGCGAATGTTAACAGAGCCCACAGCTTTAGAAGAATGGTTTGCTGATAAAGTGAATTTAGAAGATGAAATATTCTATACTTTTACTTGGAATAATAAAACAACAAGTGCCGAAATGGTATTAAAAAAGCCCATAAGTCAGGTTAGATATTGTTGGTTGACAGAAGATAAATCAAGTAGTTATTTCGAGTTTCGATTGCACAAAATGGCTTTGACGGGTGATATAGCTTTAGAGATAACCGATTTTGCTTGCTCTTCTGACAAAGATGATGCTGTTTTTTTGTGGGAAAATCAAATTGATGAATTAAAAAGGAAATTGGGTATATAAATTAAGATCAAAATTACACTTTTGGTTATATCAGGGAATAAAACAATACTCTATATTAGTCTTTTTAATTTAATTACTTTAGATGTTTAAATCATTTTAGTACCAACGAAATTGTTATCTTTGCACTACTAATTTAATTGAAGTCTGCTTGGTATTAATGAAAAAAAGATTCCACTTAAAACGATTATATAGTTTTATCCTACAATCCTTTCTGCCGCTATTTTCAATGACATTTGTCATCTGCCTTTTTTTAGTGTTGATGCAATTTCTTTGGAAACATGTTGAGGACATGGTCGGGAAAGGATTGGATTTGAAGGTTCTGGCCGAGATGTTCTTGTATGCATCGCTTAATCTTATACCATTAGCTTTACCATTATCTATCTTGCTTGCATCTATTATGGTGTTTGGAAACTTAGGTGAACGACTTGAGCTTTTAGCAATAAAATCGGCAGGAGTACCTTTACTCAAAACAATGAAGCCACTCATTGTCCTCATCATATTTATTAGTATTGGAGCATTCTTTTTTCAAAACTACGCCATGCCCAAAATACAGGTGAAGTTTTATTCTCTTTTAATTTCGATTAGACAAAAATCCCCAGAATTGGATATTCCTGAAGGTGTCTTTTATAAAGATATCGATAACTACAATATATTTATTAATCGGAAAAATCGCAAAACAGGAATGTTGTATGACGTGGTGATATACGATGTCTCTAAAGGTTTTAATAGCATGGCTGTAATTGTATGCGATTCTGCTTCAATGAAAATCTCACAAGATAAACTTTCGCTTATTTTCTCGATGTATCATGGACAGCAGTTTCAAAACTTTCAGAGTGATAATATAGGCTCTACTAATAAATCAAAAGACTTTGTACCATACAGTCGGGAAGATTTTAAAACAAAGCAAATGCTCATTCCATTTGATGCAAACTTTAATAGAATGGAAGATAGTGCATTAGAGGAAAATACAAGTTCCAGCTATGTTTCAAAAAACTCTGCGGAGCTCAAATTCTCGATTGACTCAATGAATTTGGAAATGGATAGTATGAATTTGGTGGACAGAAAACAAATGAAAACATACTCCTATCTTACATTTAGAAATTCATATGAATCAGAAAAAGATTCTATAGCTAAATTAGCACAAAGTGCAGAAATTGCTCCTTTAGATACAATTCTTTATAACCAAACGTTAGAGATTCAATCTTTAATTATGAGAAATGCAAGTATAAAAGCTGAAAACAACGGCAATGAATATTTATTTAAGTCTATGAAAAAAGTGTCAACACAAAAAGCAATTAATAGACATTGGGTAGAGTGGCATAGGAAATTCACATTGTCGTTCGCTTGCTTTATCTTTTTCTTTATTGGTGCACCTCTTGGTTCTATAATAAGAAAAGGAGGATTAGGTATGCCAATTGTGGTGTCAGTTATCTTGTTTATTATTTATTACATTCTGGATAATGTTGGATATAAAATGACTCGTGACGGTGTTTGGATTCATTGGGTAGGTATGTGGTTCAGTTCATTTATTTTGTTCCCGTTAGGAATTTTTCTAACATACAAAGCTATGAATGATTCCGTTATATTGAATGCAGATGCATACTTGAGTTTTGTTAAAAAAATATTTTTCATTCGCGAAAATAGATATTATCCAATGAAGGAAGTGGTTATTTCACCTCCATCATATCATGAACTTCCAGGTAAGTTGGAACTGTTGAATGATAAGATTGATGCTTATTTGAATGAATATAAATCTATGAGTTATATGACCTATTGGTTTGACGAAAATTATGATAAAGAATTTGTCAGTATAAAGAACGAATTGGAGTCAACGCTAAACGTAATAGCCAACTCTGTTTATCCTTCTGTTCTTAAGAAAGCGGAAGAATATCCAATTATAACATCAAATCAACGTCCCTTCACACCAGGCTCAACTGGTGCAAAAATATTTGCTTGTTTTGTTCCTTTTGGATTGGTCATGAGATTAGTATCGCTTCTTTTTGAAAAACGATTGAATAGCGAACTGATGAAAGTGAAAGAGCTAAATAACGATTTACAATTAATTACAGAAAGGTTATAAACGCATTGTTTGTTTTAATCTAAAAACTTGTTTACACACTATATTATGCAAAAAATTATATTAGATACTATTGAAGATGCTATTGAAGAGATTAGAAAAGGTAACTTCATTATCGTAGTAGACGATGAGGATCGTGAAAACGAAGGTGATCTGGTGATAGCTGCAGAATGTATTACTCCCGATAAAATAAACTTTATGGAAACGCACGCTCGAGGTCTCATTTGTGCACCTCTAACTAATGAACGTTGCGAAGAACTTGACTTACCAATGATGGTTCCAAATAATACATCTGTTCATGCAACTCCATTTACAGTTTCAATAGATTTACTTACTCACAACTGTACAACAGGAATTTCTGCTTACGATAGAGCTCAAACTATACTTGCGTTAACCCGTGAAGAAACAAAGCCAGAAGATTTTGGTCGACCAGGACATATTTTTCCTCTTCGTGCTGAATCACGAGGGGTATTGAGAAGAGCGGGACACACTGAGGCAACGATTGATTTAGCTCGCTTAGCGGGACTTTATCCAGCGGGTGCTTTGGTCGAAATAAAGAAAGAAGATGGATCGATGGCACGTCTACCCGAATTGATGGAGATGGCCAAGAAGTTTGACTTGAAAATAATATCTGTTGCTGATCTGATTAAATATCGTCTTCAAAAAGAATCTCTTATTGAGAAAGGCGAAGAAGTCGATCTGCCAACGGAACATGGTAATTTTCACTTGATACCTTTTTTACAAAAAGCTACTGGCCAAGAACATGTAGCCCTTATTAAAGGTGAGTGGAAAGAAGATGAGTCAGTGTTAGTGCGTATGCACTCATCATGTCTTACGGGTGATATTTTTGCATCAAAGAGATGTGAATGTGGTGAGCAATTGCACAAAGCTTTGGATATGATTGAGAAAGAAGGGAAAGGTGTTGTGGTATATCTCAATCAAGAGGGAAGGGGCATTGGTTTGATGGCAAAAGTTGAAGCATACAAACTTCAAGAAGAAGGTTATGATACAGTAGATGCAAACTTACATTTGGGATATAAAGCTGACGAACGCGACTATGGTGTGGGCGCTCAAATTTTGAGAAGCTTAGGTGTAACTAAAATGCGTTTACTGACAAACAACCCCGTAAAACGTATTGGTTTGGAATCATATGGACTTAAAGTAACTGAAAATATTCCTCTTGAAATTCCCCCTAATACTTATAATAAGTTTTACATGGAGACTAAAAAAAGTAAGATGGGACATAATCTTAAAAAGCTATAGTAAATAGATTTGGCTTTTATTTTCATTGGATTAATAATTGGAGGACTCTTTGCATGGATTATTTCTTCGTTGTTAGTTGGTGCAAAACATCATTAAAATAAATATTATGTACGGAAAGATCCAAGAACACCTGCAAAAAGAATTGACAGCAATTAAAGATGCAGGACTTTTTAAAGATGAAAGAATTATTGTTTCTCCACAAATGGCAGAAATTAAAGTTCAATCAGGACAAGAGGTGCTTAATTTTTGTGCAAATAACTATCTGGGCTTATCCAATAGTCCTAAACTGATTGAAGCAGCGAAAAAAGCACTTGATGAGCGTGGGTATGGTATGTCTTCTGTTCGATTTATTTGTGGTACACAAGATTTGCATAAAGAACTTGAGCATACAATCAGTGAGTTTTTTGGCACGGAAGATACTATTTTATATGCGTCATGTTATGATGCTAACGGAGGTGCATTTGCACCTCTACTTACAGAAGAAGATGCAATTATTTCTGATGCTTTAAATCATGCATCTATTATTGATGGTGTGCGTCTTTGCAAAGCACAGCGATACCGATATGCCAATGCTGACATGATTGATTTGGAGGCAAAGTTGAAAGAAGCACAGAGTCAACGATTCAGAATCATTGTTACCGATGGTGTATTCTCTATGGATGGAAATGCCGCTCCAATGGACAAGATTATGGCACTCGCCAAAAAATATGATGCATTGGTTATGATTGACGAAAGTCATTCGGCTGGAGTTGTTGGGAAAACAGGTCGTGGTGTAACAGAAGAGTACAATTGTTTTGGTAAAGCTGATATGATAACTGGAACTTTGGGTAAAGCTTTTGGTGGAGCTATTGGTGGCTTCACAACGGGGCTTAAAGAAATTGTAGAAATGTTGCGTCAACGTTCGCGCCCCTATCTTTTCTCTAACTCGATACCACCTGTTGTTGCTGCTGCTGGAATAAAAGCATTTAAGATGTTGCAAGAAGATAACACGCTACAAGATAAACTACATGAGAATGTGGACTATTTTGTTGCAAAAATGAAAGAAGCAAAGTTTGACATCAAACCAACTCAATCTGCCATTTGTGCAGTTATGCTATATGATGCAAAACTCTCACAAGAGTTTGCAGCCAAACTATTAGATGAAGGCATTTATGTAATAGGATTCTATTATCCTGTAGTGCCTCAAAACGAAGCAAGAATTAGGGTGCAGCTTTCGGCTGGTCATGAGCGTGCGCATTTAGATAAAGCAATTAATGCATTTATCAAAGTGGGGAGAGAATTAAAAGTGATTTAATCCAGACATTCAAAGTAGTCCAAACATATTAAAACAACATCAATATGAAAGCTTTGGTAAAGTTGCGTCCCGAAAAGGGGATTTGGCTGCAAGATATTCCAATACCCGCAATTGGAGTTAATGATGTGCTTATCAAAATAAAAAAAACCGCCATTTGTGGTACCGATTTACATATTTACAATTGGGATGAGTGGTCACAACGTACCATTAAAACACCCATGACAATTGGTCACGAATATGTTGGAGTGATTGAAGCAATGGGTGATGGTGTTAAAAACCTTGAAATTGGTGAAAGAGTTACTGGA
>JAQVZQ010000132.1 GCA_028708095.1 Dysgonamonadaceae bacterium | reverse complement strand
TCACATTTATACTCATCTTGATCCAAAAACAGCAAAAGGTGTAAGAGTAAAAGAAGAGTTTGGTAAGCTTTCGAAATTAGAAAAATAATTGGGGTAGTTTAACAATTAACTTTATCAATATTATATGTCGCATTTACGATACTTAAATTTATGGTGATGCGGTGATTGGTGGATGCGTTGCAGCATCTGCGATATGTTTGTTTAAGATTGTGGTTTAAGAGTTGTGAAATGTTTATAGTTAATCTTTCTTTATCGTTGGTTTGCAACGAGAGTTTCTTGGTTAGTTGTTTTCAGCAATAATAGCATTAACTTTTTGTTCTAAATTTTTCTTGTGAACATCTTTTCCCCAGTTTGCTTGCAAAAACCATATAATAACAAAAAAAGCTGCCTTTAAGGGGCAGCTTTTTTTAAATTTATATGGATGCTTTTACATTATTGGTGATCCACCTGGGGCTCGAACCCAGGACCCCATCCTTAAAAGGGATGTGCTCTACCTGCTGAGCTAGTGAATCTACCTATGGTGCTTTCTTTCAAAAGCGATGCAAAGGTAAAACATTTTTTTTATTAACCAAAAAAACGAAGTGCTAAAACACCATTTTCTTTTGTATTATATTTTTGTTATGTTTTCTGCACTCTCTCTATCTATTATCATCCTATTTATTTTTAAGAAGTTACCTCTAACTATTTAAAATGATTTCAAATAAAATAAAGAATGATTTTTCACTATTTATTTTTTAAACGTGCTGAAAATGCAACCAGTTCACTTCAGATTATATAATAACTGAATTTCTTCGGGCCATAAATCAACTTCAGGTGTTTCTAAAATCAACGGCATTTTATCAAATCGTGTGTCTTTCATTATCATTTCGAAAAGTTGCATTCCCATCACTCCTTTTCCAATAGAGTCGTGACGGTCAACTTTAGTGCCAATTTCTTTTTTTGAATCGTTTATATGCATCCCTTTAAGGTATTTAAATCCTACAATATCTTCAAACAATTGGAATGTCTTCTTAAATGACTCTTCAGTTCTTATTTCATAACCCGCTGCCAATGTATGTGCTGTGTCAATACAAACTCCAACACGAGATTTGTCTTCCACTTTGTCTATGATGTGAGCTATTTGTTCGAATGTATGTCCTAGGTTTGTTCCTTGACCAGCAGTGTTCTCAATAACTGCTGTCACTCCTTTAGTTTTATCTAATGCTATATTAATAGATTCTGCAATACGGTCAAGACAAGCATCAATGTCTATTTTTTTTAAATGGCTACCAGGATGAAAATTCAATCTATTTATGCCCAATTGCTCACAACGTTGCATTTCGTCTAAAAAAGCATATCGTGATTTGTTTAAGCCTTCATCTTCGGGGTGTCCTAAATTGATGAGATAACTATCATGTGGCAGAATATAATCTGCATCAAAACCAAACTCTTCGCATCTTTCCTTAAAAAGATTGATACTCTCATCAGTTAACGGAGCAGCTTTCCATTGTCTTTGATTTTTAGTAAAAAACGCAAATGCTTTTGCTCCAATTTGATGTGCATTTACGGGAGCATTTTCCACACCTCCTGCTGCACTAATGTGTGCACCTATGTATTTAGCCATGTTATATTGTTTATTGATTGATAATTGTATGCAATACTAGCAAAAGTACATTTTTAATGAGACAATTGAAAAATATATGCAAATTCTTTTCAAGAGTTGCCTGTCAATTCTAATTTTCTATTGCGAGTAAAGAAGAATATATCAAATCAAAGGTAGATAGAAAGAGTAGAAAGAAGAAAGCTGGGATGCTAATTACTTGTTAGTTGATTTTCGTTTTTCAAGATAACGTAATAATGCCTCTGATTTCCCCTTTTCATATCTTAGGTTTTCAATTTCGTAAAGGACACTCGATAGCTCAAATGATTGTCCAATAGCCTTTTTTTCATTCTTAGTTAAAGCCTTGCTGAAAGTTCTTCTCCCGATATAAGAAATCGTAATGGGTTTATCTTGAAATGTAAAAATAAATTCAGCTATTCCATTTTCATCACTCCCAATAAAACGAACAATTTCGTACGTTTTATTCAGGGTAGTGAATGTGTAATTTAATCCATCCGATGTAACTTCCAAGCTTTCAGCATATGAGCCGTCTGGTATAGAAATTTTTATTTTGTTGTGTTTTGTATTAGTACCACTTAAAACACTTTCTAAAAAAAGAATACCTTTTTCGCTTACTCCTGAGCGAAGAGTGTTTTGCTCTAATGTTTTAGAAGAGGGAGTGAGTTTAGGTATGTAGTTGCCAAATTCTTGATAGTTTTTATCTCTCACAAAATCAAAATTTATTTGTAGTTGTTTTTGCTTTGCAATGTTTACATCCAACATTGAGTCTATGAAAACGATGTTTCTTTTATTTTCGGCTAGTCTTATTTCTTGCATTAAATCAAAGCCCTCTCTTATTTCTTTAAAGGCTTTGGGGTATAGCAGCTTTATACTATCAATATTAGATTTTGCATTTTCATAATCACCAGTATCATATGCGCTTTCTGCTATTAATAAATAATCTTTGGCTTTCTTTGTTTTTTTACCACAAGCTGTTATAAAAACAACCATTACAAGTGAGACAAAGAAAATTATTCGTAAAAAACTTCTATTATTTCTGGTAATAAATCTAATATTCATTTCATGAAAAATATATTTATGCATTACAAATTTACAAGAAAAATATGGGCAAACAGTCTAATTATTGTATTTTTGTAAATCATAACAGATATTCTAAATATGTTTATTCCTCAAGATGTTATTAATCAGCGCTTAAACAAACAGATTTTCAGGTTGATCTCAGAGTCAGCCGATGAGTTGAGTTTAGAAACTTATATAATAGGTGGCTATGTACGTGATATTTTCCTTTATCGAAAATCCAGTGATATAGATATTGTAACGGTAGGTAGTGGAATTAAATTGGCAAAAGCTGTTGCCAAAAAATTAGGGAAGCATGTTAAAGTTACCGTCTTTAAAACTTATGGTACAGCTCAAATCAAGTACAAACATTATGAATTGGAGTTTGTAGGTGCACGCAAAGAATCATATAAATCAGATTCAAGGAATCCTATAGTTGAAGATGGGACGTTGGAAGATGATCAAAATCGTCGCGATTTTACTATTAATGCTTTAGCCCTATCGTTAAACGGTGAAAGATATGGTCAGTTAATTGACCCATTCGATGGATTACAAGATTTGCAGGACCTTATTATAAGAACCCCTCTCAACCCTAATATTACATTTAGTGACGATCCACTTCGAATGATGCGCGGCATTCGTTTTGCTACACAATTAGGATTCGATATCTATCCAGAAACGTTTGATGCTATCAAAAATAATAGGAAGCGCATACTTATCATTTCAAAAGAGCGCATTGTTGATGAGTTAAACAAGATTATGTTATCGCCAAAACCTTCTATAGGCTTCATTCTATTAGAGAAAACAGGATTATTAGATATTATTTTCCCTGAACTTACTGCTCTCAAAGGAGCTGAAACAAAAGATGGAGTAGGGCACAAGGATAATTTTTTTCATACATTGATTGTTTTGGATAATATTTCCAAATCCTCAGATAGCTTGTGGCTGAGGTGGGCTGCTCTTCTTCACGATATTGGTAAACCATCTACAAAACGTTGGGACCCAAAACTGGGGTGGACATTTCATAACCATGATTTTATTGGACAAAAAATGATACCTCAAATTTTTAGACGTTTGAAGCTGCCTTTAAATGAGAAGATGAAATACGTTCAAAAAATAGTATCACTTCACATGCGTCCCATGCAATTAGTAGAAGAAGAGGTAACCGATTCAGCCATTCGCAGGTTGCTGTTTGAAGCTGGAGACGATATTGATGAGCTAATGAAACTGTGTGAGGCAGACATCACCTCCAAGAACCCACAGAAAGTGAGTAGATTTATCAGAAACTTTAAAATTGTAAGACACAAGCTTAAAGAGATAGAAGAAAAAGATAAGGTGCGTAATTTTGAACCGCCAATTGATGGTAATGAAATTATGCAGCTATTTGATATAGGTCAAAGCCGATATGTGGGTGTACTTAAATCTGCTATAAAAGAAGCAATTCTGGATGGTGTGATTCCCAATGATTATGATGCAGCATTTCAGTTTTTAATGGAAAAAGCAAAAAAAATGGGGCTTGAACCTACAGGGTCTTCGTTTAAGAAAGATGTTTAAACAAGTTAGCTTTCTACAATAAATTCAATATAAATCCAATTCAATTATGTTAAGGTAGTAGGTTTTTACTCAAAGCTTTTCAATTAACCAATATATAATGTATTTTTGCATTATAATAAATTGTTTGAATTTGATTTATTAAATGGAAAAAAATATTCTAAACATATCGATTGTTGCGTTTCTTTCGTTGCTTTTTGTTGGTTGTAACAACCAAGGAAAAGCTCTTTTATCAAAAGACAATCAGGTAAAGTTTGATACTCTTGTTATTGCAAAAAAACATTACCTGCGTAATGACACATCAAATCATTTTTGTGATTTGAATATAGACTTTGTTTATCCAATTGAAAGTACAAAGCTGGAATTGGAAAAGCTTCAACAACTTTTTATTCGAAATGTATTTGGACGTTTGTATGATGGTATGAAGCCCGAAGATGCTATTAATCAATATGCTAATAATTTCATTAAAAATTATGAAGCTGATGCCCTTATATTTCAAGAAAGAATTATTGAGTTGGAAAATAGTCCATCTCTTGTTACTCAAAACATAGATGAAGAGCATGAAGATGAGCTTCAGTCAAATGAATTTTACTCATACAATGAGTCATTGTCAAATAAAATACACTTTAATCAAAGTAACGTATTGTCATTTCAAGTCGAACAATCGAATAACAAAGGTGGCTCTGCTATATATAATTCATACAATAATTATGTGATTAACCTGAAAACAGGAGCATTATTATCTGAAAGCGATATTTTCATTCCTGGATATGACATTGCATTGCAGCAATTGTTTGCAAATAGTTTGTTGCAACAAAATGAAATTAAAACAATACCTGACTTAGAAGATTTAGGCTATTTTGGAATTCAAGAAATAATGCCTAACAGAAACTTTCTTATCAATAGCGATGGAATAACATACACTTTCAACAAAGGAGAATATTCAGCTTATCCATTAAGTGCACCTGTGGTATTTATTCCATTCAACGACTTAATTATGTTGTTAAAAGAAAACACAGTTGTTTCTAAACTAGCAGGAATTAAATAAAACGTGAAATCAATTTTATCTTACTTTCCATCGCTTTCGAATAATCAAATTAATCAGTTTGAAGCACTTTTTGAATTATACACAGAGTGGAATTCAAAAATTAATGTTATCTCTAGAAAAGATATACAAAACCTTTACGTTCATCATGTATTGCATTCATTGTCAATTGCTAAATTTATAAATTTTGTTCCATCATCCATAATTTTAGATGTTGGTACTGGGGGTGGATTTCCAGGGATACCTTTGTCCATATATTTCCCCAAGGTGAAGTTTGTAATGATAGATAGTATCGGGAAAAAAATTAAAGTCGTAAATGAAGTTGCTCAAGCCATATCATTAACCAATGTGGAAGCTATTCATTGTAGAGTACAAGATGAGAAACGTAAATACGACTTTGTGGTGAGTCGGGCTGTTATGTCGTTGCAAGAGTTAGAAAGATTAGTGCGAAAAAACATATCTCCAACACAAAGAAACTCTGTTAACAATGGATTAATCTGCTTGAAGGGAGGCGATTTGAAAAGCGAATTGAAACCATACAAACGCAAAGTTGAAAGCTTTGAATTGACACAATATTTCACTGAGCCTTTTTTTGAAGCAAAAAAAATTGTTTACCTACCCATTATATAATAAAAGATAAAGGTATAGGTTTCTTTTCTTAAATGAAAAGAAAACCTTATTTTTGTCATGTTAAGAAAGTTGTAACGCAATTATCCGTTAATGTAAAAAAAAATATTAAAATGAAAATCAAGGTATTTGAATTCAATCTGATAGCAGTAAATACATATATATTGTATGATAAGACTGGCGAATGTGTTATTGTGGATCCCGCTTGTTATTATCCTGATGAACAACGTGCATTGATTAAATACATCAATGATAAAAATTTAGTTGTAAAACACGTTTTAAATACACATTTGCATTTCGATCATGTGTTTGGTGCTAATTTCATTGAGTCTCAATTTCATGTGAAAATGGAAGCTCACAAAGCAGATGAGTTTTTGATAGAGTCAATGAATGATCAATTGGCTATGTTTGGATTCAAACCCAATGATGATTACGTTCCAACAATTAATAAATACCTTAATGAAGATGATGTTATTGAATTTGGCAATCAAAAACTTTCTATCATTCATGTTCCTGGGCACTCACCTGGCAGCATTGTTTTTTATAATAAAGAAGAACACTTTATTGTTTCAGGAGATGTTTTGTTTAATGGGAGTATTGGTAGAACCGATCTTTTGCAATCAAGCCATAAGGATTTAATAGAAGGGATAAAAACCAAACTCTTCACATTGCCAGACAAAACGATTGTTTATCCAGGACATGGACCCGCTACTACAATAGGAAAAGAAAAAAAATCTAATCCTTTTTTCAAGATGGCCAGTATAATATAGATTATTAATTAGAAGATATAAAACCACATATTATGGAAATGGAACACTTTAAATCTAGACATATTGGGATTAGTGCTGAAGAACAACAAACAATGTTGGAAACCATAGGCGTTTCTTCATTAGATGAGTTGATTGATCAGACAATCCCAATGGATATTCGTATGACTGAACCTATGGCATTGCCAAAGGCTCTTTCAGAACAAGAGTATGCAGAGGAAATAGCAAACATTGCCTCGAAGAACAAAGTTTTTGCTTCATATATTGGTATGGGATGGTATGACACTATCACTCCTGCTGCTATATACCGTAATGTGTTTGAAAGTCCAGGTTGGTATACTTCTTACACACCATACCAATCTGAAATATCACAAGGTAGATTAGAAGCTCTTTTAAACTTCCAAACCGCAGTTAGCGAATTAACAGGATTGTCATTGTCAAACAGTTCATTACTTGACGAAGCTACTGCAGGAGCAGAAGCAGCATCTATGATGTATGCATTACGTAGTCGCAAGCAGGTAAAAAACAATGTTGAAAAATTATTTATAGATGAAAACCTTTTTCCACAAAACATTGCTGTTATTAAAACACGCATGCATTATGTTGGTATTGAGGTAGAAATAGGTGATTATAAAACTGTCGCTTTAGATGAATCATTCTTTGGAGCCATCGTTCAGTATCCAAACAATAATGGTACTGTAGAAGATTACAGTAGCTTTGTAGAAAAAGCCCATGCTATTGATTGTAAAGTTGCTGTTGCAACAGATTTGATGGCTTTGGTTATGTTGACACCTCCTGGAGAATGGGGTGCTGATATTGCATTTGGTAGTAGTCAACGATTTGGCATTCCCATGTTTTTTGGTGGACCTTCGGCAGGTTTTTTTGCCACCAAAGATGAATATAAACGCCAAGTACCTGGAAGAATCATTGGAATCTCAAAAGATGCATATGGCAAAGAAGGCTATAGAATGGCTTTGCAAACACGTGAACAACATATTAAACGAGATAAAGCAACTTCAAATATTTGTACAGCTCAAGCATTATTAGCTACTATGTCTTCTTTTTATGCTGTTTATCATGGTCCAGAAGGATTGAAAGCAATAGCAAAACGCATACATTCGATTGCTTCTGTTATTGCAGATGAGTTATCCGTATTAGGTTTCGAACAAACAAACGAAGTGTTTTTCGATACATTAAAATTAAAACTTCCAACTGATATTTCACAAGATAGGTTACGTGAAAACGCTGAAATAAGAAACATCAACCTTCGATATTTTGAGACTGGAGAAATCGGTATAAGTATTGATGAAACAACCAATAGTTATCGGGTGCATGAGTTAATGGCTGTTTTTGCATTGACAATGGGTAGCTCAAAAGTATTCAAGATAAGTGATATGGATGCTAAAGAGACAATACCTGAAAATCTTTTGCGTACTTCAGAATTCTTAACTCACCCTAACTTCAATAGCTTTCATACCGAAACTGAATTAATGCGTTACATCAAACGCTTAGAGAAAAAGGATATCTCATTGGCTCACTCCATGATTCCATTAGGTTCGTGTACTATGAAGCTAAACTCTGCATCTTCCTTACTACCCTTGGGTAATCCAAGTTTACAAAGTATTCATCCTTTTGCACCAGCCGATCAAACCCAAGGTTATCACGAAATGATTGATGAGCTTTCGTCGATGCTTGCAGAAATAACTGGACTTACAGCTACAAGCCTACAACCTAATTCAGGCGCAGCAGGTGAATTTACGGGACTAATAACTATTGCAGCTTATTTAAATAGTATTGGGGAAGGTGATCGCAAAATTGTTCTTATACCTAGTTCTGCTCACGGAACAAATCCTGCAAGTGCAGTTCAGGCAGGGTTTACACCTAAAACAGTAAAGTGTGACGAAGATGGTAACGTTAACATGGATGATTTGCGCACAAAAGCTGATCAATATAAATCGGATTTAGCTGCATATATGATTACTTATCCTTCAACACACGGGATTTTTGAAGCAGAAATACGTGAAATGTGTGATATCATCCACCAAGCAGGTGGTCAAGTGTATATGGATGGAGCTAATATGAATGCACAAGTAGGAATCACCAATCCTGGAATAGTTGGAGCAGATGTGTGTCATTTAAATCTTCATAAAACTTTTGCCATTCCTCATGGAGGTGGTGGTCCTGGAGTTGGTCCTATATGTGTGGCTGAACATCTTGTTCCTTTTCTTCCTGGACATCCTGTGATGTGTGCTACAGATGACAACACTGTATCTGCGGCTCCATACGGAAGTGCGGGTGTTGTAACCATTACTTACGGCTATATCAAAATGATGGGTGCCGAAGCTTTAACAGAAGCAACTAAAGTTGCAATACTGAGCGCAAACTATCTTGCTGAAAAACTACAAGATTCTTATGGCATTCTATATAGAGGCGAAAAAGGTAGAGTAGGGCACGAGTTAATTTTGGAATGTCGCAAGATTAAGGAAAAGGCTGGCATTACTGAAACTGATATAGCCAAACGATTGATGGAATATGGTTTTCCTGCTCCGACTCTATCGTTTCCTGTTGCTGGAACATTAATGATAGAGCCTACTGAAAGCGAAAGTTTGGCAGAACTTGATAGATTTGTTGATACAATGAATCAAATTCGTCAAGAAATACGTGAAGTAGAAGAAGGAGAATTTACTTTCGAAGATAATGTGTTGGTTAATGCTCCTCACCCTGAATACGAAGCGATAGCCGATGAGTGGAAACATGCTTATCCACGTTCTAAAGCAATTTATCCATTACAACATGTTGCCGATAACAAGTTTTGGATCAATGTGGCTCGTATCGATGATGCATATGGCGATAGAAACTTGGTAGCCTGTTTGTGTGAATGGGATACTGAAGAAGAATAGATATTATATTCTTATTAAGAAAACAGATTTAAAGAAAAAGACGTCACTAAAGTGGCGTCTTTTTTTGTAGCAATAGAGAACATATTCTTGAAAAATTGTTATCTCTTTGAAATTATCAAAAAAATCCGTATATTGACACGGTAACTAAAAAGTTTCATAATACATAAATACATACATGACATCGTTTCAACTAATATCTCAGATAATAACAATATATAAAACTTAAGACAATGAATTTGCTTGAACAATTAAAGATATACACACAAGTAGTCGCTTATACAGGCGATTTTGTTTCCATTGAGACCTATAAACCAGTAGATGCAACAACCAATCCTTCGCTAATATATGCAGCATCACAAAATCCGAGATATGCACCGTTATTGAGAGAAGCTATCACGTATGCAGTAAATGGAGGATCGTCAGATAAGGCTATTCAATTGGAGAAAGCAATGAATAAAGTATCTGTCAACTTTGGTCTGAAAATTCTTGAAATTGTTCCTAATCGCGTTTCTACCGAAGTGGATGCACGACTTGCATTCGATCAAGAGGGGTCGATTGCTAAAGCCCGTGAAATTATTGCATTGTATGAAGAATTA
>JAQVZQ010000131.1 GCA_028708095.1 Dysgonamonadaceae bacterium | reverse complement strand
ATGGTTGAAATGATTGAGCCATATAAGGGTAGAGTTTTTGATCCAGCCTGTGGAAGCGGTGGCATGTTTATTATGAGTGAGAAGTTTATTGAATAGCATCGTGGAAATATTGATGATATTGCAATTTATGGACAAGAAAGTAATCAAACAACCTATCGCTTGTGCCGAATGAACTTAGCAATTCGTGGAATTGATGGCAGTCAGGTAAAATGGAACACCGAGGGCTCATTTTTGAACGATTTACACAAAGATCTAAAAGCTGATTTTGTGCTGGCTAATCCGCCATTTAATGATAGCGACTGGTCGGGACAACTTTTGCAAAATGATCCGCGCTGGCAATATGGCATGCCACCGGCAAGCAATGCTAATTATGCTTGGCTTCAACATATGATTTACCACCTCTCGCCAAAAGGTGTGATGGCGTGTGTTTTGGCTAATGGCTCGCTTTCATCTCAAACAAACAACGAGGGTGAAATCAGAAAGGCGCTGGTTGAAAATGATTTAGTTGATTGCATTGTCGCACTTCCAAAACAGCTTTTCTATAACACCGGAATTCCTGCTTGTATTTGGTTTATTTCCCGAAAGCGCACGGGCAATGGTGATCGTAAACGCACTGGCGAAATCCTGTTTATTGACGCGTCAGAAGTAGGATTTATGACCGACAAAACTCATCGTGAATTTACCGAAAAAGATATCGCTAAAATTTCAGAAACCTATCACGAATGGCGCAAGCGAGATGGTAAATACGAAGACATTGAAGGTTTTTGTAAATCTGCGAATATAGACGAAAATTCAAAATATAATTATATACTCACACCAGGAAGCTATGTTGGTATTAAAGACGAAGAAGATGATGGAATTCCTTTTGATAAAAAAATTACTGATCTTACCAAAACGCTTGCCAAGCAGATAAAAGAAGAAAAAGACTTAGACGAAGAAATAAAAAAACAACTCAAAAATGTTGGCTTTAACTTGGACTAACTATGGTAGATCAAACAATTACAATTCCAAAAGAATGGAAGGCCTCAACGTTAGAAGAGGTTGTTTTAAAGGCAAGCACCGGAGCTGATGCAATAAAAAGAGCGCCTATTGTCAATCTAGATACAGGAATTAGATGTTTAAGAATCCAAGATGTATCGCAAAAAAAAGACTATAAGAATTGGGGCTTCACTTCTGTTTCAGCCAGTGATTTCGAAAAATTCCAACTCAAAAAAGGAGAATTATTTATAGCAAGAACTGGCGCATCCATTGGAGTTAATTTAATTATAAACAAAGACCTGAATGCCGTATTTAATAACGGGTTGATTAGATTAAGAGTAAATAATAAATCAATCCCAGAATACGTCTCTTATTTGTTATTCTCTAAATCTTTTAAAAACTATATTTTAAGCATTTCGCAGGGAACATCAACTCAGCCCAATATTCAAATCGGAGCATTACTGCGATTTCCAATCATGATTCCCCCAATATCAGAACAGCATGCAATTGTCTCGGTGCTTTCGTCACTGGATAAAAAAATTGATCTACTAAAAGAGCAGAATAAAACGCTCGAAGCTACTGCACAGACAATTTTTAAGGAATGGTTTGTGAATTTCAATTTTCCTGGTGCGACTGGGAAAATGATTGATTCTGAACTTGGTGAAATTCCGAAAGGGTGGAGGGTAGAAAAAATATCAGATATCTTTGAATTCATTAAAGGTTCGGAGCCCGGTGCCGCTAATTATTCAAATAAAAAACTGAATAATAACTATGTACCATTTTATCGGGTGCAGGATATCTCTCAGTATGGTGATATTCCAAATATTTATGTTGAAGAAAAATTACTTCGAGGAAAAATTTTTAGTCCCGATGATATTTTAATAAGTTTAGATGGCACGATAGGTCGAGTATTTATTGGAGGTACTGGTGGACACTCTGGCGGGATTAGGAGAGTTGTTAAAAAACATGATTTAATAAAAAAATCTTTGATTTTTTGCTTTTTAAAATCACCAAAATTTCAAAGTAACCTTGGGTCTTTTTCTGGGGCTGAAACAACGATTAAACACGCTGGCGGAGCAATAGAACATATTAAGTTTGCATTGAATGAGGATGTGTGTGAAAAATTTGGAGATACATTTGACCCTCTCTTTTACAAAGCAATCTCAAATATTACGCAAATTAAAACACTTTCGACGCTTCGCGACACGCTTTTGCCGAAGCTGATGACTGGCAATGTTCGTGTAAGGGAATTTGAAAATTAATATTTATGCAGAAATTAAAAGAAGCAATTGCAGGTAAAGAAAGATGGAATGGATTGGAGTCCTACATTCTTTTAGTTGATGAAAATCGAGAGACAAATCCAAATGCTTCTTTGGACGGCGCAAAAGGTATTTTAGAATCAGTTTCAAAAACAATTTTGGAAGATAAAGGGATTCAATATGCTCCCGATTCGAATGTTGGGCATTTAGTAAAAAAGGCTTTTGAATCACTACCTGTTTTTGCAAAACTTTCAGAAAAGGATTTAGATAGCGCGAAATCTATTCTTGGTTCATTTGAAAACATTACTCGTGTTATTGGTGAATTTAGAAATGGACACGGGTTCTTCTCACACGGTCAAGATTTACAAGCAGAAAAATTTGACCGCTATTTAGTTGCACTTACGATTTCTTCCTCTGACTTGTTGGCAAGTTTTTTGATTGTGTCCCATGCGGAGGATTTAAAAGACAGAAGCAGAGTTTATTATGAAGAAAATGATGAGTTCAATAGATACATTGACGAAAGTAGCGAGGAAGAAGTTGTTGTACGTGGTATTCAATTAACCCCAAGTAGAGCGTTATATAGTGATATTGAGGCATACAAGGAGGAGTTGCTTTCGTTTATAAATGAAAAAACTGATTTGATTGAAAGATTAGAAAAATCTGAAAATTTTGTTTCTACTAGATCGATTTGTTCAGACTTAATTCCACTAGAAAATTATCTTACAGAAATTGAATTAAAAAGGGTCATACGGGCTGGTATTGATAATCCGCAAATTTATAGAATATTAGGTCATGGATATACCAGAAATTTGTTTACATGGATTCTTGATGAAAAAGATGAAATGCTTACTCCGCAAGAGATTAAAGATTTAAAAACAGCTTTCGCCAAAAAATTATTTTAATGGATTACTAAGTGGTAAATATGACAACACGAAATAGAAAAATTGGCTCTATAAAAAACGAATTGCTTTTAAAATCAAGAGAGTCCATGTTATCTGCTGTTCAAGTTTTTAATAACCCTAATATTCAATTTAAATCGGAGTCTTTTATTGTGCTTTCGGTCATCGCGTGGACATACCTTTTGCACGCATATTATAGAAATAATGAAATTGAATATAGATATTTTGATCAAGGTGAAAAAAGAAAAAGTTTTCATACTACAAAATGCGGCGCTTATAAATACTGGGAGCTTGAAAAATGCTTAAATGATAATAAATCACCAATAGATAAAATTACCGCAAGTAATTTAAGATTTTTAATCGGTTTGCGCCATGAGATAGAGCATCAAATGACAACAAAAATTGATGACTTATTAAGTGCAAGGTTCCAAGCTTGCTGTTTAAATTATAATGATTATCTAAAGAAATTATTTCCCAAACAAGAAGGAATCGAAAAACATTTATCGTTTAGCCTCCAGTTCTCCTCTTTAAGTGAAAAACAAGTTGATCAATTAGTTGACTATGAGGGGTTGCCGCAAAACATTTCTGTTTATATTCAAAATTTTGATCAAGGCTTGTCGGAAAAAGATTTTAATGACAGTAGGTTTTCTTATAGAGTTTTGTTTGTTCCTAAAACTGCTAATAGAAAAGGACAGGCGGATAAAGTTATTGAATTTATTCCAGCGGATTCAAAAATTGCTGAAGGTATGAATAAAGAATATGTTCTAGTGAAAGAAAAAGAAAAGCAAAAATATGCCGCAGGTGATATTTGGAAACAAATGAATAAAGAGGGTTATAAAAAGTTTGGAGTTTATCAACATACTCAGTTGTGGAGAGATAATGATGCAAAAAATCCAGCCAAAGGTTTTGGCGCTATAGTAGTTAAAACTTGGTATTGGTATGATTCTTGGATGCAATTCGTTAGAAACTATTGTGAAAAAAATAAATCAAAATATATTTAAAATATTATGAGTAAAATATTTGAATCGACAATTGAAGAATTTGTCATTGAGCTTTTGCAAAATCAAGGTTGGCAATATTTATCTCCTGAAGACCAGGAAAACGAAAGAGCGGAGTTATATGAAGTAATTTTAAAGAAAAGATTTAAAGAAGCTGTTGATCGCATTAATCCCAATGCGACAGATGAAATGAAAGTGCAGGCTTTAGGGCAAATATTAAACTTTCCCAGTCAAAATTTAATAGATAATAATGAATATTTTCATCGTTTATTAACCGAAGGAATTGAAGTTGAAGTGATGGGTGAGGATGGAGTTAAGGGTGATAAAATATATTTAGTTGATTTTGATAATATAGATAATAATGATTTTGTTGCCTGTAATCAATACACCGTTATTGAAAACAATATCACCAAAAGACCAGATGTAATTTTATTTGTAAACGGTTTGCCATTGGCAGTGATTGAGCTAAAAAATCCAGTTGATGAGAATGCTACTGTTCAAAAAGCATATACTCAGTTGCAAAATTATAAAAATGCTATTCCGTCTCTATTTTATTATAATTCAGTCTTGATTGCCTCTGATGGTTTGGATGCTAAAGCCGGGACGATATCTTCTGATTTATCTAGATTTTTGGCTTGGAAGTCAAAAGATGGATTTAATGATGAAAAAAATATTGTGCCTCAAATAGAAACGATGGTTAAGGGCATGCTTAATAGAGAAACTATTTTAGACTTGATTTCTCACTTTATTGTTTTTGAAAAGAATAAGAAAGAAGATGTAGAGACAGGGCTATCTTTAGTTGAAACAATAAAGAAAATAGCAGCATATCATCAGTATTACGCAGTTAACAAAGCGGTTGTTAAGACATTAGAAGCTAGTAGTGAAGATGGAGATAGAAAAGCCGGAGTTGTTTGGCATACCCAAGGAAGCGGAAAATCACTATCGATGGTTTTTTATGCTGGAAAATCTGTATTGAAATTAGATAATCCAACCATGGTAGTAATTACCGATAGAAATGATTTAGATGATCAGTTATTTGATACATTTGCTAATTGTAAACAATTATTAAGACAAGATCCTGTTCAGGCTCACAACAGAGATGACTTAAAAAACCTTTTACGAGTTGCTGGGGGTGGGATAGTCTTTACTACTATTCAAAAATTTTTTCCAGAAAACGGGGTAGACTCTTTTGAGATGCTTTCCAACAGAAAGAACATTATTGTTATTGCCGACGAAGCTCATCGTAGTCAATACGGCTTTGCTGTTAAAACCATAGAGAAAGATGGGGAAGTTTTTACTAGATATGGTTTTGCCAAATATTTACGTGACGCTTTGCCAAGCGCGTCATTTATTGGTTTTACTGGAACCCCAATAGAAAAAGAAGATGCGTCTACTCCAGCTGTTTTTGGTAATTATGTTGATGTTTATGATATAGCCCAAGCTGTTGAAGATGGGGCTACTGTTAAAATATTTTATGAATCGCGTTTAGCTAAAATTCATTTGAAACCAGAAGAAGCGAAAATGTTAGATGAAGAAGTTGAGTCAATTACTGAAAGTGATGAAAGCACTGCTAAAGAAAAGGCTAAAACTAGATGGACTCAATTGGAGGCTATTATTGGTCATAGTGATAGATTAAAATTAATTGCCAAGGATATTGTTGACCATTTTGAACAAAGAAGAGAAGCTTTTGAAGGTAAAGGGATGATTGTTTGTATGAGTCGTCGTATAGCAGTTGAGCTTTATGAGGAGATTATAAAAATTAGACCAAACTGGCATGACAATGATTTGAAGAAGGGGGCTATTAAGGTTGTAATGACATCTTCATCATCTGACCCAGAAAATTGGCAAACTCATCATACTAATAAACAAAATAGAAAAGAAATCGGAGATAGATTTAAAGATGTTAATGACCAATTAAAGTTGGTTATAGTTCGCGATATGTGGTTAACAGGGTTTGACGTACCCTGTCTTCATACTATGTATATTGACAAAGCCATGCAAAGCCATAATTTAATGCAGGCTATTGCTAGGGTTAATAGAGTATTTAAAGATAAGCCAGGAGGGTTAATTGTCGATTATATTGGCATTGCTTCAGATTTAAAAACAGCTTTAGCTACTTATACTGCTAGCGGTGGCAAAGGTGCTCCAACTTTAGATCAAAATGAGGCCATAGCAGCCATGATTGAAAAGTTTGAAATAGTTGAGCAAATGTTTGATGGTTTTGATTATCTAAAATATTTTAATTTAGACACAAGAGGAAAATTATCATTTATTTTAGAGGCGCAAGAGCATATACTTAGTCTAGAGGATGGTAAAAATAGATTTGTTAAACAGGTTTCTTTACTGTCTCAGTCTTTTGCCCTGTCTGTCCCTAGTTTAAAGGCTTTAGAAATTAAAGATCAAATAGGTTTTTTTCAGGCAGTTAAGGCTCGTCTTGTTAAGTTTGAACCAGCAGGATCTGGAAAAACTGATGCTGAAATTGACACCGCAATAAGACAAATAGTTGATAAGGCGGTTGTTGCTGACGGCATAGTGGATGTTTTTGATGCCGCTGGCATTAAAAAACCAGATATATCAATATTATCTGATGAATTTTTAGAGGAAGTCAAACACATGGAGCATAAAAATTTAGCTCTAGAGTTATTAAAAAAGATTTTGAACGATGAGCTTAAAACCAGAACTAAGAAAAACTTAATTCAGAGCCGTAAATTATCAGAAATGCTCGAAAATGTTATTAAAAAATATCAAAACAATCTTTTATCAACCGCTCAAGTAATTGACGAACTAATAAAATTAGCCAAAGAAATTAAGAATTCTGACAAAAGAGGAGAGCATCTAAATTTAAATGAAGACGAGTTAGCTTTTTATGATGCTTTGGCTAATAATGATAGCGCTAAGGATGTCCTTGGTGATAAACAATTAGCAGTAATTGCTGTTGAAGTATTTAGAAGTGTGCGTGGAAACGCCAGCATAGACTGGACACTAAAAGAATCCGTAAGAGCTAGACTTAGAAGAGATGTAAAAAGAATTTTAAACCGTTATGGTTATCCGCCAGATGAACAACTAGTGGCAACTGAGAATGTTTTAAAGCAAGCTGAATTAATGGCTAATGAATTAAATTAATATGAATTATAAAATTTATTTTGAACGAGAAGGAGTGGGCCCAATAGAAATTATAATTACTGGGGAGAGCTCCGTCTGTCGAGTTGGTAACGTAAAAGTTGGAAATGAAAATTTTTCTTTTAATTTTCAGGAAACCGAAGAAAATTTACTTAATGCCGTAAAAAATAAATTGAGTAAATTTGTGGTTAAAAGTATCGAAAAGATTGATTAACTTCTACTTAATTTCAACTACCTTATTCTTAAGCAATATCTCTCCATTCAAACAAGTAAGCAATTCTCGTTTCTCTTGGTCATCACCCTCTTTTAGCAAAAATTTAACGTAGTTCTTAACATCGACAACGCTTACGTCGATGTTTTGATTTTTGCCAGTTGCCATCATTTGAAACTTCTTAAACCTTTTTATTTCTCTTTCGATTTTATCTTGAACTGGTAACTTTTTAAAATCCAATTTATCAATTTGTTTTTGTAATTGTTTAATTAAATCTTCTTCGCTGATATATCCGCACTTACAATTTTTATCTTTCGCCTTGGTACAGCCATAATAGATATGACGGTTGTAACCGCCATTCTTTAGTTTCTTAAATTTTTCAGTTGCCGATATTCCTGAGCCACATAAACCGCAAGTCATAATTTTAGTAAAGGCGAATTCAATATTTTCTCGCCTGACTAACTGAGAATTTTTCATCTGATCCTGAACTAAATCAAATAATTCCTTAGTTATTAATGGCTCGTGCTTTCCTTGATACCAATTTCCACTGCCTCGTGGATATTCAAAGGGGCCATAGTAGAAGGTGTTTTCTAATAAACGATAAATATTGCCAAGACTTAAATGTTTTTTACCTAGTGCCGTCCTAAAGTTCAAATCAAATCTTAACCAATTATATAATTTTCTGCCCGACCATTTTTCATACGCAACTTTCTCAAACATTTGTCTTATAACATGACCTCTTTCTGGATCAACTAAACATTGTCCCTTATGATCAACTCGCTTTTCTTTAAAGTAGCCAGTTGGCGGACATGTGGGCCACAAACCTCTTTCACATCTAGCCCTCAAACCTCTTTTTACATTTATACCTCTGTTGTCATTTTCCAGTTTCGCCTGAGAACATAAAATCATAAGCAGAAACTTTTCGTTCGGGGAATTGCTAAATGTTTGACCGAAGGTGCGAATGCTCATTAATTTTTTCTCATCCATTAAATCAACTAATGACCCTAAGTCGCCAGCATTTCTTGATAGTCTATCAGGTGCCCAGGTTAAAATAGCGTTAAATTTTTCTTCCGTTATGTCTTTTAGTAATTCCTTAAAAATAGGACGATTACCAGAATCTTTGGCAGACTTTGATTCTCGTCTAATATCGACGATTTCTAAATTTTCTCGTTCGGCGATTTGAAGCATTTCTTTAACCTGAGAATCAATGGACTGAACTTGTCTTTCATCTGATTCAGTACTTTTTCTAGCATAAAGGCAGTACTTTAAGGGAGCGTCTAATGGAGGCATATGATTTAATTCTAATTATTAGTTAAATCTACGCCTCCATTAATGACACACTTTTAGGCTTTTGCTAAGCAGTTAGCTGTTGGCAACTTGTCGATAACTTTCCTTGTAATATTAAAGGAAAAACTACCAATATAATGAGTAAACTCTGGGTGGATTTGGGCGTTTATCTAGTAAACTATTAGCTAAGTTAACAAAAGCATCGGCTAAATCGTCATGCTTTTCAACTCCAAAATGGACTATCTGCTGGATTAGCTCTTCAGCCCCTTTTCTTGGAAACAATATCTGTCCGTTTTTAATCATGTTGGCGGTTAAGACAAGTCGGGTGCGTTTATCTTGGCTTCCCGGGTGTGTTGTCATGACATTGCCAATACCTTCAACTTTTAATTGTTGAGGTAAAGCTTTTTGATAGGCAACATCTTCCACAACCAACCTAACGAGATCATAATCTTTTTTATAACTATCATATATTACTTTGCAGGTGTCGATGGTTTCAGGGAAGTTAAGCCGTCTGTTGATTATCTTTGGCAAGATATAAATTCTATATCCTGTTTTAGTTTCAAATAGTAACCCAGGAACCATAGCTGTATAATCAGCGACAGAACTTTGCGAAATAGCGGGATCAATACCGATTCTAACTTCCAAATGGGATTTATATCCGCCATACATATTCATCCTTTCTGGAATCTCGTCGTAGTAGTTAATCCATTCAGGATAAATAGCTTGGTCATCACTAGGAACAATATTTAACAGATATTCTTGTTGCCAAGTAATTTCATTGCCAACTTTTTTTCGCTCTGTTTCAATATCTTTTTCGGTAGGATATTTACCAGGCCACAAGCAAATACCTTTTTTATTGATTAACGGGTAGAAAAGGAAATTGCCATCAATAATTTCTTTTTCCTTTTCTTCTTTTAATCTCATAAGCAAAGAGTCTTCATGTAAGAGGTTGCCCACTATAACCAGTCTTGTGTCCTTATCGCCAGCAGGAATAACCTCGCTCTTAAGCCATTGATAGGTTTTGTTGCGACCATCTCTGGTTTTGGTTGAGCTAATATCTTCCACATCATCGCAAATAATCAAATCAGGCCGATTTTCGTAATGTCTAATACCTCTAATACTTTGATCAACGGAAGCAACAGTAATTCTGGCATCGGTATTTGAAAAAACGATTGATTGAGCACCCCATTCATCGCTATTTTCCCTAAATGGACCAAGGTCTTTTTTAAGTAAATCGTTATCCTCTAGTTCTCGTCGTAAATTCATCATGTGCTGTTTGGCTTGGGCTTGAGTTTGGCAGAAGATAACAACAAACTTCTTTTGCTGTTTACCGAGTATCGCCCAAATGGGATAAGCAGCCGTAATAATAGTTGATTTGCCCGATCCTCTAAAAGCCACCACAAACAAATTTTCTTTAT
>JAQVZQ010000130.1 GCA_028708095.1 Dysgonamonadaceae bacterium | reverse complement strand
CCACTAACAGAAAAAGAATTAGGTTTCGATGTGTGGGTTAACAAAATAGTGCAATTGTCTCAAGAACTCACATTGCCTGTTCTTCATATTGGTCATCCCGAAACGCAGAGCTTAATAGCCAGTCAAAAGAAACTGAAAGCAAATTTCACTTTCAAACCATTTGAAGATTGGAGTGATCCTCTTGCTTGTGGAGACGAAATAAGAGAAGATGATATCTTTGTGCTAATTTCAGCACATACAGGGTATGTGTCTCATATGTCGGTGCTTGATAATATGCCTACACGTATTGAAAGAAGATTTCCTGATATAAGCAGAATAGTTATTTTCCCAAAACGATACACCATTGATATGTTAGTAGAAAGTGATAATCATATATTCATTCCGTAAATAATTTTTACAATGAGTTTACTCCGAAAAGTCAATTACACTCATTCCCGCCCCTAAATCCCCTTAAGGGGACTTTGGCAGAGTGCCGATTATTAGGATTCTCCCTTCAGGGACAAAGGGTAGAAAAAGATTAATAATAAGCATTTGAGTCTTTTCGGAGTGAACTCTTACAATAAGCATAATGTAATACATATCTCATTTTTAAAATTCTCTATTATTTCAATTATATATAAGACATGATTTTTAAATTTATTATTCGATTTACTGCCATTGTTTTCCTCTCATTATCATTTTTGGCTTGTGGTACTTCTAAGCAATCACTTACACAGTCCCCTGAACTTTATCCGAAGCGTGAATTTCGTGGTGCGTGGATTCATACTGTTGGGCAATCGCGATATCAACAAATGAATAGTGCTGCCATGAAGCATTATATTGTTGAGATGATAAGAAAGTTGGATGATGCAGGAATAAATGCTGTAATATTTCAAATCCGACCCGAGGCAGATGCTTTTTATAAATCTGAGTTAGAACCATGGAGTAGATTCCTTACAGGAAAACAAGGTAAAGCACCTGATGACCCTACTTTCGATCCATTGGCATTCATTATTGACGAATGTCATAAACGGGGAATGGAACTTCATGCATGGATGAATCCATATAGGGTTCAATCAAATATATCTAGCGAACTGTCACCAAATCACATGTATTGGGAAGAACCTGAACGATTTTTAAAATATGGCAATCAGCTATACTTTGATCCAGGACTGCCTGAGAATCGTGGTTTTATTTGTGAAGTTGTGCGCGACATAGTTTCTCGCTATGACGTTGATGCCATTCACATGGACGATTATTTTTATCCTTACCCTATTGCAGGACAACCTTTCCCTGATGATAACAGCTTTAATCAATATGCTGCATCGCAAATGTTTGCTCAAAACCAACGTGATGATTGGAGACGAAATAATGTCAACTTATTGATTCAGCAAGTAAAACTAGCCATTGCTGGTACAAAACCATGGGTCAGATTTGGCATCAGTCCGTTTGGTATATACAGAAACAAAAAAAGTACTCCTGACGGATCGGGTAGTGAGACCAATGGTTTGCAAAACTATGATAACCTATATGCTGACATAAAGCTATGGGTTGAGAAGGGGTGGATTGATTATAATATGCCACAGCTTTATTGGGAAATAGGTCATAAACTGGCAGATTATACTACACTTATTGAGTGGTGGAATGCCAATAATTTTGAACAGCCTCTCTATATTGGTCAGGATTTGAAGCGAAGTGTCGATAAAAATGAGTTGGATGAAAAGATTCGTCAATCGCGCGCCCTTAGTTTTGTAGATGGCAATTGCTATTGGTATGGATATTTAATTTTAGACAATTATGACAATGTAGCAAACACCCTTGCTACGAAAACTCACAAAGCAAAATCTTTGATACCTGCATACACTCATATGCATAAAGGAAGACCAAAGAAAGTGAAGAAATTGGTTGAGGTGTTTACAGAAGATATGCATTTCCTAACTTGGAAAAGCGATAAGCAGGAAAACCATCCTGAGAATGCTAATTATTTCGTTGTCTATCGTTTTAGAAAGGGCGAGAAAGTGAATATTGATGATGCAACAAATATTGCAAAGATAACTAAGGATAATTTTTATGTAATACCATTTGAGAATGGAAATACTCCATATACTTATGTTGTTACAGCAGTAGATGCTTTTCATAATGAGTCGAAAGCAGCCAAAATAAAGATTAAACAGTAGGGATATGTTAAAGTGATGATTGAGATTTATTTTAACGTATTGTCTTTCGTATCTGACAAGAATTATATAACGATACGGTTGTTTGATTTGCAAATAAATGCAGGGTTGAGTCTACTCCGAAAGGTCAATTTCACTTATTTGAGGATTTTCGTAGTTGACTCATTTTTTATTTTTCATTAAACCCTTAGTTGATGCATAATTAGCCATAGATCTTTAAATACGCTCATCGAATCTTCTTTTATCAGAATATTTACATAAAACTAAATTTAAATCATTACATTTGTTTGGAACATTTTGTATTAATTGTCACATTTAGATTGTTCGCTGTAGAAATGCATAAACTATATTTTTTAAAAATTTACTTATATGAGAAAATTATCAAGAAGAAAATTTATTAAAGATAGCGCCATTGCAACAATGGGGATTGGTGTTTTACCCAAATCTTTAACTATTCTGAAACAAGGAAGAGAAGTAGGAGCCAACGATAGAATTCGTGTAGGAATTATTGGTTGTGGCGATCGTGGCAATAAAGTATTTATGGATGGTGTGTATAAACACGTCGATGAAATGAATGTTGAGATTGTTGCACTTTGCGATCCTTGGCGTATTGCAAGAGAGGAAGCCAATTTAAAAGTAAAAAAATGGTTTGGACGAGATGCAAGACAGGTTGTTTCACATAGAGAACTATTGGCATTGGACAATATTGATGCTGTGATGATAGCCTCACCCGATCATCTACATACTACTCAATTGGAAGCAGCAGCTCGTGCTGGGAAACATATATATGTAGAGAAGCCTCTTGCTATGGATATGGATAAGTTAATTAGGGCAGTAGATGCTGTAAAAGAGGCTGGTGTAGTAGTGCAGGTTGGTACGCAGTTGCGCAGTCTCCCCGGAATGGTGGGAGCACGCGAACTATTTCGTCAGGGTAAATTGGGCAAATTATCACGTGTTGAGGAGTGTCGCAACAGCCAAAAACCATATTGGTATGGTTATCTAAGAGATGTCAAAGAAAAAGATGTTGATTGGAAAGAGTTTTTGGGCGATCGTCCATACAGACCATTTAATTCTGATTTGTATTCGGCATGGTATGGCTATTATGATTTCTCACATGGTCCTATCCCAAATTTAGGTGCACATTTTATTGATGCTATGCATTTTGTTACTGGTGCTAAATACCCCGAGTCGTGTGTATGCATGGGTGACACCTTTACGTGGGACGATGAGCACAGATTTACTAATCCTGATTGCATTCAGGCAACATGGATTTACCCAGAAGGCTTTATGGTAAGTAGTTCTAACAACCTTGGTAATGGTAAGGGGAATGTGCGCAATTTCTATGGCGACAAAGGTGTTCTAAATATGGCAAGTTGGGGAAGTCCTACATATACTGATGAAGGTGCACCACGTCCTGATGGAACTATAGGTGGAGAAAAGTCTGTAACGCCAATTAATAGACCTGATCATTTTCTTGATTGGTTAAGATGTATCCGAAATAATGAAACACCGATTGCTCCAATTGAAGCGGGTTATCAACATTCAGTAGCTGTGATAATGGCAATGAAATCGTATGAAACTGGTCGCAAAACCATTTATGATGCTGAAAAACGGAGAATAGTCACTGCTTAACCATTAGAATAGTATTTATCTATGAGTCAACACTGGTAAGGCTCTTTTTAGGAGATTCACGAGAATTGATGAATAGTGTCACTCCTTACGGAGTTTTAGCAAAGGTCTACACTATTTGCTACAATAATTTCAGCCCTAATGGGCTTTAATGCAGAGCTAAATGGACTATTGGTAACATTGCTCCCGCACGAATCCTTTCGTGTGGGTTTCCTCGGCTGGCGCAAGTCTCCAGACTTGTGCCTATAAGCTTAATATACAAAGGCACAGATCAGGAGATCTGCGCCAGAGAGGTTTTTACTAACCATTCATTCGCTAATAGATTTAAATTATAAGGAAGTGGTAGCTTTTGTTTTTTTCATAAAAACAACTGTATTACAAAAGCCCCATTTTTTTGATTTCGTTTTCTAGGTCAACTCCTTCTATAAAATGAATGGTGTGAAAACCCATCTTACGTGCCGTCACAATATTTTGCTCATTATCGTCAATAAATAACGATTCATTGGCTTGTATGTCAAAACGACTCAAGAGTACATCATACAGTTTAGGATCGGGTTTTATAAGCTTTTCATCCCCTGAAACTACTATACCGTCAAAGAGTTTGAAGAAATCAAATCTTTTATAAGCGATATCAATTAATTCTGATGACCAATTTGTTAAACCATATAATGGATACTTTTCTTTCAGCTTTTTCAGAACGCTCACATTCTCTTTAATATCTCCTTTCAACATCTCTTCCCATCGACCATAAAACAGTCCAATCATTTCTTTGTATTCAGGATATTCCTTTTGCAATGTTTCTGTTGCTTCTGCTAATGTGCGACCCTCATCTTGCTTTATATTCCACTCAGGAGTACAAATGTTTTCAAGAAAATAGTTCATTTCCGATTCACTTTCAAACTCATTACGATAAAGATAAGCGGGATTCCAGTCAACTAAAACACCACCAAAATCAAAAATTATATTTTTTAATTTGTTCATATTTTTTATTTTTGTGAAGAATGTGCAAAGATAAGAATTAGAGAGAGTTTCGCAAAATATGAAAATTTCAATGCTTATAATCAGAGAATCATTATCTTTGCATCATATAAATAGTGTCTGCCAGAAAACTACTGCATTTTGAGTCTTTGATAAGAAAACGTCAAAGACAAGGCTTTCGAAGTTTTTGAAATTAAGAAGTTTACGAAAGTAAATGACTGTTTCAAAAACGAGAGTAACGCAGTATTTGGCGTTTTCTTGCTAAGACTAAAATAGAGGAATCAATTGATGAATACAACCAAAAGTTTTCAAATGGTGGCCAAAACAATGGCCGAACTTGAAGATGTACTTGCAGAAGAATTATTAGAATTAGGTGCTCAAAATGTAGAAACAGGAACACGAATGGTGTCTTTTACAGGTGACAATGCTTTGCTTTATAAAGCAAATTTGCATTGCCGTACAGCATTACGTATTTTAAAACCCATTCATACGTTTGTCGCTAATACAGCTGATGAGGTGTATAATGAGATAAAGCAGATGAATTGGGATGAATATTTAACACTCGATAAAACATTTTCAATTGATGCGGTGGTGTTTTCACACATATTTCGTCATTCTAAATTTGTTGCTTACAGAGTAAAAGATGGTATTGTTGATTATTTTTCTGAAAAGTATGAAAAACGTCCATCAGTGAGTGTTACCAATCCCGACCTTGTTTTCAATATCCACATTGCACACAATAAATGTACCCTGTCTCTTGATAGTTCAGGTGAATCGTTGCACAAGCGTGGCTATCGCATTGCACAAACGGATGCACCATTGAATGAAGTGTTGGCTGCAGGCATGATTTTGAAGTCAGGCTGGCGTGGTCAATCCAATTTCATAGATCCAATGTGTGGCTCAGGCACATTACTTATAGAAGCAGCGATGATTGCATTGAACACACCTCCAGGAATTCATAGAGATAGTTTCGCATTCGAAAAGTGGAATGATTTTGATAAAGAACTTTTTAGCGAAGTTTATAACGATGATAGCACTGCTAAAACATTTGATTATAAAATAATTGGTTCAGATGTTTCGGGTCAGGCAATATCAATTGCAGAAACAAATGTAAAAAATGCTGGACTCAAGAATTATATTACGTTAGAGGTAAAACCCTTCCAAAAATATACTGAAGCACCACAACCTCCAGGTGTATTGATGGTAAATCCTCCTTATGGTGAACGTATTCGTATCGATGATATTGAAGCACTTTATAACATGATTGGAGAGCGAATAAAGCATGTTTTTACTGGATATGATGCTTATGTTCTAAGTTTTAAGAAAGAAAACTTCGATAATATTGGATTGAAACCAGATAAACGTTTTTTCCTTTTCAATGGAGCATTGGAATGTGAAATGCGCAAGTACGAAATATTTGCTGGTAAAAGGGACGATCGTTCAAGAGAAGAGCGATCTACCAGAAGATATGACCGTGATAACCGTCCTGTAGGTGCCAACAAAAGAGAATTCAAACAAGACTTTGGTGAAAGAGGAGGCGACAGAAACAAAAGAGACGGGGATAGTAGCGGTTATAGAGGCCGAGACGGAGCCAGAGATCAAGAGAGAGGTGGTTTTAAAGAAAGAGATAGAAGTTGGGACAAAGATAAACAATCAACAGGTGATAGACCCAGAGGAGGTGACAGAGAAAGACCACAAAAAGAATATAAATCATACGACCGTAAGAATGTTGTTTTCGATGACGCAACCAATCGTCCTGTATTCAGGAAAAAAGATACAGATGATGAACCACAGAAAAAAGATTTTTTCGATCTTAAAAAGAGGAAAAGTGAAAATAGAGACGAACCTCGTGGTGCAGAACGTAGAGTAAATAAAGTGTTTATTGCACGCAAGCGTCCTACCAAAAGCAAAGATGCAGATGGGGATGAAAATAATAACATAGATCCTGACAAAGAATAATAATTCAGAATTGAATTAACGGTAACGGGTGCAATCTTCATGAAAATGAATAAACACTCCAAATGACGAGACTATCTGTAATGGATGGTCTCGTTTTTTTTTGTGTGGTGGTGAATGTGCAATGGAAGTTTGTAATAATCAACTATTAGCTATAAACATTGCATAATGTTTTACTATTTAGCATTGGATAATTCTTAACATTGTATGAAGAGGTAATATGTCAGGTTGTCGTATTGAAAGCATCTTACGAAGAAGTAATATTGCAGGTTGTCGTATTGAAAACATCGTGCGATTTTGTAATGTTTCAGGTTGTCGTGATGAAAACATTATACAATTTTGTAATATTTCAGGTTGTCGTGATGAAAACATTGTACAATGTTGTAATATTTCAGGTTTGTCGAATACAAAACATTGTACGATATTGTAATATTTTGGCATGAAAATGCATTTCTCCTTACATCTTTACCTTAAAACGGGAGTGAGGTGACATTATGTCAGTGGAGTTTAAGACAAAGTGGCAGTAAGATGTAATGTACAAGTACATTATTGTCTCCAAACAGGGCATAAATGTTAATGAAGTCTAACGCTTTTAGATGAATTAGGCATGAAATAAGACTTCTCCACACGATGTTGTAATATTTCAGGTCTGTCGAATTTATAATTCTACACGATGTTGTAATATTTACGAAACTCAGGGTCTTGATTATATGTATATTACAGGTTTCATAGCACTTGAGAAGATTCTTTTTAAAACTTTCAGGAACAAAAGCCCTTATTGATAACAACAAAAACGATTGACTGAAATAGCAGAAAGTAAGAGTTGGTTTATAAAAAGTTTTAAGATAGATACACGGAAAAAGTTGAAGCATAATTTAACACAATGGTTAACAAATGGATTTTGTATACGAAGGACAATAAAAATTGCCTTTGAGGGAAAACTGAAAAACCACTAGATTAAATTTCATTTCTACAGATTGGAAAAAGGGATAAAGATAAGAGTCATTTATTTTTTGCTGGTGTGGATCTTTGATTTGTGGGTGTGAATTGAACTAAAACTTTTGTAGGGGAAACCCTTTCTCACCAGTAGAAGGCCAGAACTTCGTTAGGAGAAATCCTTTCTACTCAGTAGAAAGGATGAAATTGTTCTGGGAAATACTTTTTACTCAATATACAGCTCGAACTTGTTATGAGAAGTACTAATTCATCTGTATATGAAGATAATCATCCGTGACATATGCAATAATTAAAGTTACTATAGCTATATATATTAGATAGGTGGGTTGATTTTATTTGGAATGACAGGTAAATCTTTTGATTAAAAATAGAGAATGTCTTCTTCTACTGAAGCCGAGAAATGCAATTATTTAAAACAGTTGTGCTAGTTAATATGAAGACTTATTTTGTACTAATCTCCGAGATATTTTATTTTTTAAAGTTAAGAAAAATGTGTTTTGGCGGTAATAATTAATATTTTGTGGTTGATGTTAAGTATTCTTTTATATCTTTGAAGATAAGAGTTAACAATAATGATTAATAATTTCCATTATGATTTCATCTAACACTGAGTATTGATAAGAAAGGACATTGAAAAGTACTGCCACTTAATTTTCAGTATGAATGCTCTGCTTTGATTTATAGGATTTTGTTAACCACACAAAGACGACATAGCTAATTATCTAATTGATTTAAACATGAGAATTATCTTAACTACAACACCAAATGACAATGTAATCCCTTTTAATTACCAAAAATATCTTATAGGAGTTCTCCATAAATGGTTGGGCAAAAATGAAATCCATGATAACATTTCATTGCATTCCTTTTCTTGGTTAAAAAAAGGAGTGATTCAGAAAAACGGTTTCGATTTTAGAAACGGAGCCGAATGGTTTATAAGTTTTCACAAAGAAAAATATGTAAAACAAATTGTTAAATCGATATTAGAGAAACCGGATATGTTTTTTGGTATGCGTGTTTCTGATATACAAATTGATTCAGAGCGTGATTGGGAAAGTGGGGAATATTGCTTTCGTGTGGCAAGTCCAATTCTTATTAAAAGAACTATTGATTACAATAATATAAAGTTTTATACTTAACCCGAGAGTATAAAAAATATTACTAAGAAATTAAATAGTACTAAAGTAGTTAAAATTATAGATGGATATCGAGGTAAGGCTGCTTTACCTAAACAGAAATTAATAGAAATGATAGACAAAGTTCAAAGAATGCTTGTCACATATCCAGAGATTTACAGCATTGATATGAATCCCATTATCCTAACAGAAAGTAGGGTGGTAGCAGTTGACTTAAAGATATATATTAAGAATTAACTATCTTTTTAATCTCCTCTCTAAATTCATCTCTTCTCATTGCATACTTAATTACTGCTTTTGTATAGCTTAGTGGATCTCCAGTTGTTAACCACTCCCCATTAATTTCCTTTGCATAAACATCTTTCTCTTTTGCCATATCATCGATTGCCTTAGAGAAGTAAAGCTCATTATTAATTAATCCACCAGTATGGAGGTATTTAAATATGTCATATGAAACAATATATCTTCCATATGAGCCTAATAATGAAGGGGCCTCCTGGGCTGTTGGTTTCTCTAACAAAGACTCTATCAAACCCTCAATTTCATTTTTAAATTTGACTGAACCGTACTTAGAAATATCTTCTTCTGCGACTTTCTGTACAGCTATTACACCTCCAAGATTACCCTGTTTAGATTCATATATCTTTTTTAACTGCCCTATTGCAGACTCATTTGAAAGTACTAAGTCATCTCCATAAATAACTGCAAAAGGCTCTCCTGCAGATATCCAAGGCTCAGCTGCAAGTATTGCACTACCGCTACCGTATGGTAAGGCTCTGTTTTGTCTAACACTAATTACACTTGCTTTACCAAAAACCTCTCCAAATCTTTTGTATCTTTCCTCTTTGCCAGTATTTACTAAATGAGTCTCTAAATCAGGTCTACTATCAAAGTAATCCTCTAAGGCATCATTGCCAAAGGAAGTAACTAAGATAATGTCAGTAATACCTCCATCTATACACTCCTTAACCAGTTCATGGATAATTGGAACTTCTTGAATTGGTAACATAGGCTTTGGAATACTCTTACATACTGGTAAAAATCTTGTAGAGTATCCAGCAGTAGTAATTATTGCTTTCTTAACTTCCATATTAATGTATTAATAATTTAAACTTTCTTTTTAATAGTAGCATCTAAAAAACCTAAAAACAAAGGATGAGGTGATAGAAATCTACTCTTTAATTCTGGATGATACTGAGTAGCTACAAAAAAAGGATGTTTTTTACTACTTAATTCAATAGCCTCAATTAACTTCCCGTTAGGACTTTTACCAGATAGAATAAGACCAGCTTTTTGCAACTCTTTTGCATATACATTGTTAAATTCATATCTATGCCTATGCCTCTCTTGTACAGTAGGAAGAGTATTAAAAAGCTCATTTGGGTATTTCTTGTATAAAGATTCTAACAAAGATCCCTTTTTA